>JASEHT010000348.1 GCA_030018675.1 Smithella sp. | reverse complement strand
ATTGGATAGCAGCAACTTGACGCGGGAATTGTTTTTAATGGGTATTATTTCGCCGGTAATATTATTTTTTATGTGAATGTCTTCGCCGGTATTATTGATGAAGCGAAGACCGTTATCATATCTGGTTTCATGGATATCGCCGATTTTGGATCGATAGCCTTCGATGATATCCAGGAACGCTTCAATGCGGGTATCCACGCCGGCATCGGCGGTGTGGGAGTCCAGTTCCAAAATCAGAAAAGGCTTTACGCCCATGATCCACTTTAAATAATGAAGCATGAAGGAATCGGGCGCACAGGAGAAATTGGATATAAACGTCACAAAAATATTGTCCTCATTTTTCAAAAAAGAGGCCGATTTCATATCCTGTTGACCGTAGTACCAGTACATATTCGGGTAGATGGACTGGTCTTCAAAAGGAAGAATGTCAAAGGGGATAACGGAATAACCGCGGGATGTATATTTACGTGGTATGCCCATATTGGCATCCCTCGTAAAGGAATTGTACGGCCGCCCTAACAGGGCAATCACCGGCTTTTTTGATTGACGCGCTTCTTCCAAAGCCTTCCTGCCTAATTCCGAGAATCTGGAAAAACAATTCTTTTGTTTTTCCCAGGCAATCGAGAACGCTCGATGGGCCTCGTCTTTGCTGCACCCCAGCTTTTCAGCCATAGCCACGAACGGTTCAGCGGCTTTTTCGTCGCCGTACATGAAACTGACCACAGGCGCCAGAAGCTTTTCTTCGGAAATTTCCGGAAAAGCTTTTTTAATGTAATAGGGAAGGCTCTGGGTTATCGGACAGAAATTTGCAGGGACATTTGCTTCATAGCTCTCCATGTCGCGGAAATGAGGCAAAAAGATAAAATCCGGCTTCCTGTCGGCAATATCCTGCACGGCGCCATGGGCAATTTCCGCCGGGAAACAGTAATTGCTTTCGACGCGCGCCATTCCTTCCGACGAAATATTTTCCGACACGAATGTTTCAATGCCTAATTCATGAAAAAACCAGGCGTATAGGGGCCATAGTGTGTAATAAGAAAAACAGCGCGGAATGCCCACTACAAAATCTTTACGTTTTATAATTTTTGCGGGATCGGGCGCGCATTCTTTAAAGACAATGTCATTGCGCTTTTCGATGTAATCCGTCACTTCATTTTCGTTGAATTCTTTTTTCTTGCGGATGTTGGCGTACTTATTACAACGACCCCCGAACATATATTTATGATTGTTCACGTTCAATATGCGGATAGGACAAAGGTTGTCGCAGGACTTACACTGGAATTCCTTCTCGTAAATAATGTCCGTCGCCAGAATATCCTCGATATTATAATGTGTTTTATTGAGAAATCCTTCTTCCATTTTTTGCTTTGCAAGGAGGCCCACACCAAAGCAGCCCATTAATTCGGGATCGGGCGGAACAAGGATGTTTTTATCAAGAAGCATGGCAAAGGCCAGGGGGACGGCTTTGTTTTTAGCAACGCCTCCCTGAAGAACAATGTTTTTACCGATGGTCCGATTACCGACCACGCGATTGAGATAATTGGAAACAATGGATGTAACGATTCCGGCCGTAATATCTTCGCGGGAAGCTCCTTGTTGGATGGCTTTACGGACGTCTGAGTTTATAAAAGCCGAACAATGCTCTCCGAATTTGAGAGGTTCGTCGGCCTTGACAGCGATATCACCGATTTCCCAGGCATGAGCGATGTTCAAATCTCCCTGGGCGGATTCTTCCAGAAAAGACCCCGTACCGGCGGAACAGGCCTCATTCATGGCGTAATCAATCGGCACGTTATTTTTAAGGAAAACATATTTGGCGTCTTGACCGCCGATTTCGAAGATGGTATCGATATTACTTTGATAAAAAGTGGTCCCCACAGAGTGAGCGATGATCTCATTGTAAATGGCCGGTGTTTCCAGAAAGACGCCGAGCAGTTCCCGCGATGAGCCGGTTGTGGCGGCAAGCGTTATCCGAATATCGTCATCGCCCGTGTCTTGACGGATCTGTTTTTTCATTTCAGTCAGACAATTTTTCAGCGCTTTAACAG
>JASEHT010000347.1:940-2061 GCA_030018675.1 Smithella sp. | reverse complement strand
TGGCAAGCTCTCCCCAGATCATCGTGCCGTGAGCGTCGGGATACAGAATGACGCCGATATCTTTTGTGGTGTTGGTTCCGGCAATCAGGTCATTTTTCCTGATAATAGGTTTCCTGCTTCCCATCAAATACTTGAAGGCGTTTGCCTGACGAAGTTCGGCCACCCAGGGCGCGCCGTTTCTGTCGGTTTCAAAACCGTTTTCCTTAAACCATCGGGTGACAGTTTCCGCCCGTTCGTGGCAGATGGCCGGTTTTGTTTTCAAATGAATGTCGAGGAAATCCTTGAGCCTCGGGAAGTCGTCCAGTGAATATTCCGCGAGGTACGGGTCTTTCAAAAATTGAACACCAAAATCGATGGATTCGGCCTTGAGCTGTTTTGTCCTGCGAGATTCAATGCTTTTCGCGGAGGCCTTTCCCGTGTCGTAATTTCTTTTTTCGGTTTTTGTCTCTTTCTTGAGCTTGGCGATTTGAATTTGTCTGAGCAGCAGCGAAAGGTAGAAGTTTATCAACTGCAGATAGCCGAGATTGCCGCGGGTGACCATTCTGTTTTCCATCAGCGCCAGCATCAAGCGATTGGGAGGTTGCGTGGCCGCTTCTTTCAGGGCGTTTTCATCAACGAAAACCAGCTGCGCGTCGAGTATTTCCGGACTATCTTTCAAGACGCTGACCTTGCCGTTTTCAAATCGCAGGGCCTGCTCAACGCTGCCGTTTTCCGTTTTGATGCCGAAGGTGAAATTCAGCCAACCGTCATCGCTTTTCAGATACTTGTTTAATGAAGGACGATTATTAAAATTAAGGGCAAAGAATTTTAAAAAGAGATGAGCCAATGTATTGGCCATACTTTTTGGTGCGGATTGAACGGCTTGCATGGTGTACCTCCGAATTATAAAGTTATAATTTCCTGCTATTTAAAAAAGTTTTTCTCCTTCATCGAAACTTACTTTAAGCTTCATAAGGCTGCCAATCATGTCTGCAGTTCTTTCTTTGACGAATGAGTCTACGTCATCCAGGACTTCATGAAATAAGCGGCTGTTGCAAAGCGTGATAAGGCCGTGGAGATCGGACCAGAATTTAACAACCTCGAATAAAACGAAACGATCTTTGTTCTCTCCCTTTGAGGGG
>JASEHT010000347.1:0-930 GCA_030018675.1 Smithella sp. | reverse complement strand
TGTAATCATTTATAGGCTCCACAAAAAGAGAAAGGCATTTCAGAGCGTTCTGTTTTTCGGTATAGGCCAGAGGTTCTATATCCGACCCGACATAGTCCAGGTATTTGGGTGTGTGCAGATTGAACATGATGTCATAGTAACTGGGATTGGTCAGACCGAATTCAATATAAGCGCGAATCATGGCTTTTATTTTGTCCTCGATATTATTAAAGGCAACAGAGCGTTTCGTCAACATGTCATAGAGCTTTTCAAATCCCCTGATCCTGATCATCAGGTTGATTTCATCTTTGTTGGTGTAATAATTATAAATGGTCGTGGCGGTAACGCCCAGGTGCGAGGCTATTTTACGCACACTGAGATTGTTAAACCCTTCTTCAATAATGATGTCGAGAGCGGTATCCAGAATACGAATCCGGGTGTTTTCAATTTCTTCTTTGGTCATGGGTGATTTAGGCATCGGATTCTCCCTCGTTGTAATAGCGGTGTTAAGATAACGGTGTTAATATAAAAAATCAAGCATTTTCTGCAAGGGTAATAATTTGTTTTGTAAAATGACTAATTTAATAATTCTCTATGAAAATTTAATAAATATTTAATGGAGTATTTGCTTTGTTTTCCACCATATTTGGCAGAACTACTATATTTGGGTTATTTTAAGCGACCATCGTTTTATATATTAATAATTGATTAATAAAATCATCATGATATCAGTCATTATCGATAATTAATATTGGCCTGAATATTGCTGTAATTATGCAAAAAATGAAATCATTCCAAATTTTGAGGATTTCAAAATGGTAAAAAAACCGCAGAAAACAGCACAGAGAGCCGCTATTCTGGATTATCTTAAGGATAATAAATCACATCCGAGTATTAAGGAAATTTATCAGCACGTCTCAGATAAGATTTACAACATTTCCTTAACTACGG
>JASEHT010000346.1 GCA_030018675.1 Smithella sp. | reverse complement strand
GGCGAACGCAATAGGTCCGCCCTTCGATGAATAAGGAATAATATCATTCAAGAAGGCGTTCATCATGAGATCGACTTATAAAAACGGCAGCGGCTTTTCGAGCCGGTAAACGAGCGCCTGGCAGGTTGCCAGCAGTTTTCCCGAATTATCAGTCGCGCGAATATCATAGGCGGCTGTCTTTTTTGTTTTGTTTGTTTCCGTGGCTTCGGCGGTCAGCTTCGAACCTTTAGCGGGCGACGCCATATAATTTATATTCATGTTGAGGGCGACCGCCATCGTGCCGTGGGAATTGGAGGCGACTTCAAACGCTGCATCAATCAGCGAAAAAATCGCTCCGCCGTGCGCCATGCCGAACATGTTTTCCATATCCGGCGTAAAATCCATTTCCACTTTGGCGAAACCTTCCTCAACTTCAATTAATCGCAAGCCGAATTTTTTCGCGAAAGGTTCTGTTTCAATTTGTTTTAAAATGGCTTCTCTGATTTTTTCATCCATGATTTCCCTCCTCAGGCTTGAATCCTATACATTATCCCTCTGACTTGAGTCAAAATTTAATATGCCGGCAACTACGCGTCGCGATGATCGGCGGATTTATGAATACTCAGTAAAAGTCCTTATAGACGTTATTTATACAACTTATTGTGGTAGGTTTTAAAAAATCTACCATATATTGATTTTTTTCTTGATTTTTTCTGAAAATAGTTTATAAGAAAAACAAGATTTGTGGAAAAAGAAAAATCTTTTGGTTGTGAGAGCAGAATTTCAGTTGGATGAGCCCCATTTGGGGGAGGTTGTTTTCTCAGGGAATAAGTTGGCGAGAGAGTTAAATTTTTAGAAATGCCAAAATTTATTTGTGTTGTGGAAGAACCGTTTCTGATAGAGAAATAGCTGGCGCATCACCCGGAGGATAACAAACATAAAGTAACATTGCAAAACCAGAGGAAACGGTTGCAGTGGTTAACTGACAATTAAACCATTAGCGAAAAGGCGGATCATTGATGATCCGCCTTTTTCTATTTTGCCTGATAAGAAAACAATCCGTCTTATCTGTTATTCAGCACTCTGACGGCTAGCACACCACCGATAGATTTGATCTTGTCGACCAGATCGGAGGAGGTATCGCCTTCGATATCGATAATGTTGTAGGCCACGTTGCCTTTGCTTTTGTTGATCATGTCGGTGATGTTCAGTTTATTTTCCGCCAGCAGACCGGTGATCTTTTCGATCATGCCGGGCTCGTTCTTGTTCGAAATGGTGATTCTGGCCTTGCTCGACCTTTCCAGAGAACATTCCGGGAAATTAACGGAGTTCTTGATATTCCCGTTTTCCATGAAGGCCATCAACTGCATGGCGGCCATGATGGCGCAGTTTTCTTCCGACTCTTCCGTGGAAGCGCCCAGATGGGGAATGGGGATGACCTTGTCCATCTTGATGACTTCCTCATCGGGGAAGTCCGTCACATAACAGGACACGATTCCGTCGGCGATGGCCTTTTTCAGGGACGGGGTATCCACAAGCCCGCCTCTGGCAAAGTTAAGCAGCACGACGCCTTTTTTCATGACGGCGAATTTATCGGTATTGATAAATCCTTTCGTGTCCTTGTTCTGGGGTACATGCAGAGAAATGAAATCGCATTCGGAAAGTAATTTGTCCAGACCGGGCGCTTTCTTGGTGTTGCGGGACAGCCTCCAGGCCGCCTCGATAGAGAGGAAAGGATCGTATCCCCAGACTTCCATCCCGAAGCCTTCCGCGGTATTGGCCACCATGGTGCCGATGGCGCCCAGTCCGACCACGCCTAGTTTCTTGCCCATGAGTTCGGTGCCGCCGAATTTGGATTTGCCTTTTTCAATTAAATCGGGAACCTTGTCGCCTTCGCCTACCAGCCCTTTGGCCCAGGCGATACCTCCGACTACATTGCGACAGGCCAGCAGCATCCCCAGAATGACCAGCTCTTTTACGCCGTTGGCGTTCGCGCCCGGCGTGTTAAAAACGACGATCCCCTGCTCTGAACATTTATCGATGGGAATATTATTGACGCCTGCGCCGGCGCGGGCAATGGCTTTCA
>JASEHT010000345.1 GCA_030018675.1 Smithella sp. | reverse complement strand
TGTTGAGGACTTTGGTCGTTTGACCGGGATAGGAGAAGGTCAGATTTTTTAATCCAATGACGCCGTCGAAACGCTTTCTGGGTAAGAAGGTTTTTCCGGCGGGTCGTTCGACCGGTAGTTGCATGATTTCATCCAGCGTTTTCAACGCTTCCCTTGCATGGTTATATCTGGTTGCCAGATTAACAACCTGCGCCATCGGGGCAATGACCTGTCGTGACAAAATAACCAGAGCGATTAATCCGCCTTGCGTGAGGTCGCCGTTGGCAATCATGTAGACACCGATAATGACAACAGCCACAATCATCAGATTCTGCAAAAAATAAGAAGCGTCCTGGACGGAAGATGACAGCATGCGGGATTTGTTGCCCCATTTGGAGATGTAGCTGACGGCTTCTTCCCATGCTCTTTGAATCTGGCCTTCGGCTCCGAGCATCTTGATGGTTTCCAGTCCTGCCACGCCCTCGACAAGGATGGCGTTTTTCTGCGCTGAGGCTTTAATGGTCTTTTCGACAACCCTCTGCAGGGGGGCCTGTACGAAGTAGGCGTAAACAATCAGAATAACGATGATGATCAGATGAACCACTACCATGTAGCCACCTATCCACCAGACGACAAAAAGACCCAGCAGGGTGAAAGGCAGGTCAATGACGGCGGTGATGGAAAATGACGTAATAAAATCACGAATGCTTTCAAATTCCTGCAGATTTTTCGTAAAGGAGCCGATGGATTTCGGGCGCGCTTCCATTTTCAGACCCATGATTTTCTGAAGCAGGACCGCGGAAATTTTCAGATTGGTTTTTTTTGCGGCTTCATCAATAAAGTAGCTGCGAAGAACGCGCATCATGACCGCGAAGATGTATACCAATAATACGCCCAGCGAAAGAACCCAGAGCGTTTCAGTTGCATTATTCGGAATGACCCTGTCGTAGACATTCAGGACGTAAAAAATTCCCACCAGACCGAAGATATTTATCAAAAAAGCGGCCAGAAAAACGTCCCGGTAAATTCGCCATGACTCCAGGATGGTTCCCCAAAACCAGTGCTTGGATTTTCCCGCCTGTTCGCCTGCAACGGATGTTTTTTCTGTCAGGTACTTGGGACGAACAAAAATAGCGTAGCCCGAATATATTTTTTCTAAATCATCTTTGGTGATGACTTTTTCCCCGCCCCCGCTTTCAGGCAAGACAATCTTGTATTCGTTCAGCGCATCGTTCATTTCTGCCAGAATACATGCCTGGCCTTCATGAAGCAATAATATGGCCGGCAATTGAACGGTGCCGATTTCAGCCAGAGATTTCATTAATGTTCGCGATGAAAGATCCGCTCTGCTTGCGGCACGGGCGAATAACTCAACAGTAAGGCGATTTTGAACGAGAGGCAAGCCTGCAATCAAACTTGTTTTTGAAATATTTCGGTCATATATGCGGCTCAGGATAATCAGGCAATCCAGCAGAGGATCTTCATGTACATCATGACCTCCGGGAATATTCCAATTATTGGAAGAAACGGTTTTTTTACTGTCAGCCATAATTCACTTTACAATATTTGATTTTGACATGTTTCATTTTCCATATTTTTAAAAAAAAGTATACATATTTTTGGAAAAGTGATAGCTAAAAAACGTGAAAGATCGCTTTCATGGAAAATTTTAAACCACATTGTTTTTGGATCAAAAATGCCTTTTGTTGAACGTTCCGCGGATGGGAAAATTATCGCCTTACGGACGACTGCTGGACCAAACGCAGTGGAAGAGAAATCGATTAACGATGAAGAAATTTTCTCTTTCCTCAAGGATAACCTGGATAATAATTTTATTAAAAGTCTGCTGGCTCATACGGATACCGGTTTAATTAGACTCCTGGAAGATTTAATTGCTTTGCTGACGAAAAAAAACATCATACTTTTTACGGAACTTCCTGAAAAGGCTCAGGAAAAAATCATTGAACGCGAAAAAATCCGGGAAAAAATATCTTCTCCGGATATCATCGTGGACGATATCCTCTGATTTGCTGTTGATTCATCTCTGTAATATGCTGAATTTGATAATTTTAAATCGATTTTTTTTTCTTGACAATGATTAA
>JASEHT010000344.1:222-2102 GCA_030018675.1 Smithella sp. | reverse complement strand
TTCGTAACCGAATATTCTTCCGGGACTGCGTGAAGAAGTCCACCCGCTCGAATTATAAGGATATGTAGAGTTGCGGATAATAATCATAACATGGTCAACGAGCAGAGGAGCGTCTGTGCTTGGAGTGTGTTTGGGATGACCAACATGCGACAATGTCCATTTGTCAAAATCGTTGATAATAAAATTGTTGCGTGTGGTAAATTCCTTAAACTCGGATGCTTTGATTAGGATTTTTTCAGTGGTTATTTTTTCAGATGCCAGAATTTTAACGGGAGCATCCGGATTTTTTTTGTTAACAAGATAATCTCCTGTTACGATATAATTGCCAAAACTTGATTCATAGAAAAATTTAGTGATAATGCCTTTGGGGTTGTGGGAAGGATAAGTATCAAAAAGTTTGTCTTTCCACTTGGGGAGACTGCCCGATGGCCAGTCTTTGCTGCCTTCGGGCGAACACGGGTCTTGCCCTGTGTCATAAACAACTTCAGCAAAAACAACCAATATGTGAATATGTCCAGAAACAGGCAAAATATACCCGTTGCGGCTGTCCTGCAAAGATTTAATGCTGTCTCTGTTTGCCCTTTGCCCGAAAGAAATGCCCGCAAGGACCGTGAAAAAAAGAAAAAAAATGAATACTGTTAATTTCATTATACGAAAATAGGAAAAATTTAATAAGGTGCAGTTGTTCCCTTCCACAATGGAGAAATCTTTTATACCAAGTTGCGTTCATAGATCCGCCGTTGGCGGAGAATATGAACGCTTACTTGGGATAATGCCGATAGCCTTTCAAAATAATTTTAGGAGTATGCGAACTAAAATTATACATTTGAATGCGAATCGGTATTACTCACTCAAAATGAAAAATAACCTATTATTTATACAGCAATTCAGCCATTTCGGCCATTTTGACAAAGTCGGCTCTGAATCCGTACTCATCTAAACCCGATGAGTCTTTGGCTCTGATAATCAGTGCAGCGAAAGAAGAATTACCTTTAAATTCAGAGTTTCTTAATAACATTCCGAATTCTGCAAGAGCAGATGCAAACCTAAGATTATTAGTGGCTTTCATCTGTTCGTAGCGTATAGTTTTTTCAATGAGAATACTGATGTCTTCCTTTGGCTTTTTGTAGCGGATTTTCACATGCATAAAATCTTTACTTGAATTAGTAGTAAAGGATTGAAATTTCAACGGGTCAACTGAAGAAACATCCTCTTCCGAGCCTGCAGGAATAATTTCGTACAGTGCTGTCACAGTGTGTCCACAACCTATATCTCCTGCATCTTTTTTGTCATTATTGAAATCTTCGGCATTGAGGATGCGGTTCTCATAACCAATGAGGCGGTATGCTTTCACTTTGGCAGGATTGAACTCAAGCTGAATTTTCACGTCTTTTGCAATGGTATATAGAGTCCCCCACAATTCAACCACAAATACTTTTTTGGCTTCCAGAATGTTGTCAATATAAAAATAGTTTCCGTTGCCCGCATTTGACAGTTGTTCGAAACGGGAATCCTTATAATTACCCATTCCAAAGCCAAGCACTGACAGGAAAACGCCTTCGTTACGTTTTTCTTCAATAAGCCTGACAAGTTCGGCATTGCTGCTTGTGCCCACATTAAAATCACCGTCACTGGCCAGGATAACACGGTTGTTGCCGTTGGGAATAAAGTTTTCCTTTGCTACTTTATATGCCAGATTAATTCCGGCACCACCGGCTGTTGAACCGCCGGCAGTCAGTCCGTTGAGAGAAGCAATGATTTTTGTCTTTTCGCTTCCTGATGTTGATTCGAGTACAAGTCCTGCTGCCCCGGCATACACGACAATTGCTACTCTGTCTTGGGGGCGAAGCTGTTCAACCAAAAGTTTGAATGCCTGTTTG
>JASEHT010000344.1:0-212 GCA_030018675.1 Smithella sp. | reverse complement strand
GCAGCCTGTTGGCACCGCTCATTGATCCTGAAACGTCAATTAAAAATACAAGATTATTAGCAGGAATTTGCGTTTCGTTAATATTTTCTCCTTTCAATCCGATGAGAACCAGTTGGTGGTTTTCGTTCCATGGACATTTGCCTGCTTCCATGGTCACCGAAAATGGATGCCCGTCAGTGGGCTGAGGATAGTTATAATCAAAGTAATTGATA
>JASEHT010000343.1 GCA_030018675.1 Smithella sp. | reverse complement strand
AAGGTACAATAGATTAGTAGAACAAAATGTGAACAATGCCAACAACCATAAACAAAAATTAATTATATAAAAATAAAATACTGGATTTCGGGTTTCACCGGAATGAATAACACGTAAGTTGTGCAAAACTTTAGACACAGTGCATGTTCAGATCAAAAGGTACATCCCGACACCTCCTTAATAGTTACAATAATGTCGAGAACCACAGATTTTGCACAATAGGACAACATTCAATATCGAATAATTGCATAATTTAGAGGAGGAATCCAAATGAAGAACATGTTTGTTTCGTTGGAGGGAGAGCAGAGGGTACATCAAAACGACACAACCGGACCCTTACCGGTAGACAGCCGGGATTTCTATATTCAGAGTCACAATGGGTTCAATTATTATCTGATTGATTTAAATACCGTTAAATGGAGCTGCCTCGGAAATATCATTCTAGGTTGCGAAGCCGTTGAAAACGAATGTTGGAAGGCGCAGGAGGAGTTCTCGGCCTATCTGCGGAAATGCGATGTCCTGAGCTATGTGGAAAAGGACGGTCGGATCGTCGCCTTCGATGCCGTGACCCTTCTCAACAGCGGTCCTTACTGTGTCTACAACAATGAAGAAACGATGGTGCTTAGAGAATTCCGGGGAAGAGACCTTGCCCGCAAACTGGTAATTATGACAGTGGAATGGCATCTCACAAAAGTCGCTTCGATGAAGAAAAAGAATTATTTCATCTTTACGTCCATTTCGGCCAATCCCGCGGTGGTTAACCGGTATTTCAACAAATCGTGGTTGCGGAAACTGTTCGAATCTTCTTTCGCCCCATCGCCACGATTGATCGCGTTGAAGGAGGAGTATTGCCGGAAATACGCCATTGAAGTCGTGGATAAACGCTATCCTTTCTGTCTGAAAAACATGTTTCCCGGTTCCAACAGCTTTGATCCCAACGATCCGAAGTATCAGTTCTCATCCCATGTCCGCGCAAACATGCCGCCGGATTTCGAGCACATGGACAGGGGCGATGCCTTTGCCTTTATGCTGATGATCCCCATGAAAATCGTACGATGGGTCGTCTTCATTCTGATGATTAAATGTTTCGGCGCGGAATACTTTTCCAACAGGGGCGTCGGTCTGTTCAGCAGGACAAGACCGCTTATCCCGTCCACGCTTGACGAACGGATTCCGGGCCTGCCGGGAGAAACATTTTCCGTAAAAACGGCGGATCCCGGGTGAAAATATTTCGTTCGAATGAAACACAGCGTCACACGATTTGAGTCCCGTGAAGTACCGTTGGAAACAACGATGAAATAGGAGGATACAATGAGTAAGTTACAAAAGGGTTATTTAAAGATTGCTTGCGTCCTGATGTGCCTTTTGGCGATTATGCTCGCAACGCCGACTTGGGCCTGCACTGTGGCCGTCGTTTCCGGCAAGGTGACGACCGACGGCAAACCGCTGATCTGGAAAAATTTCGACAACTCGTCGAGCGCGAACCAGCAGGTTGCCTACTTTCCCGCCAAAAAGTCCGGCCCCGGCGGCTATATGATGATCTATCGCTTTGAAAACGGGATGAAACTGCTGAACAACGGCTCGGCGATCACTCCTTCCGGCGGCGTCAATGAATCGGGCTTTGCCATCGCCGGCACGACCGTGTACCAGGACTACAATCTCACGGTGGAACCTCTGAACGTCAACACCGTCCTCATGGAGCAAGCCCTGGCGACATGCACAACCCTGGCGGAGTTCGAATCACTGCTCAAAAGATGGCCTTATTCGAATTTCGGGAAAGCCATCAGCGCCAACTTCGTGGTTATTGATGCCAAAGGCGGGGCAGCCCTTTACGAATGCTTTACCGGTCACCTGAACACAGGCCTCAATCTGATGCAGTTTAGAAAGAACGATGCCAACACCGGCAGGATCACCAATCAATGGGGATGGACACTCAAGGCGGCACAGAGCAATTTTATCGGATTGCACGTTATGACCAATTACAACACCTACATCCCCTGGAATGTGGGACAGGACCGCAAGTTCAGAGCCGAAGAGCTTATGACTCAGTTAGTAAAAGAGAAGCGGATTAACCACAGAACCTTCATGCGCGAGGTGACCAAGGACGTCGTCGGCAAG
>JASEHT010000342.1 GCA_030018675.1 Smithella sp. | reverse complement strand
TATATTTGACATTTGACATTTGACATTTGACATTGCGCGATTGAGTACCCAATCAATCCGCTCTTGGTGCATTCTTTGGGCCAGCGAGGGTATTACACCACCAAACTTGGCATGAAGAGACGCCTGAGACCAGATAGTGTTTGATAAAACTGTTGTATTCTCGGTCACCGCTGCCGCCGTCTCGTCACAGGAGGTATCTATTGCTAAAATTTTCATAGATATGCTATATTGTATTCGATAGTGGAGGATACTACAAAATTAAAGTTGATGAATAAATAGTATGTCAGAACCCAGACCACCCGATGATATTCCGGTTCCAGAAGCTCCTAAAAAAGGCTTTAATGTTGAAGTCAGGCAGCCAGAGATGTTGTTTAAAATAGCACGAAATATTGTAAACGGAACCCAGGAGTCTTTTAATGAAATTAGCTCTACCCAAATAAATGACTCTGTATTTACTAAGGAGTCGACCGTCCTTCGAGGTTTTAAGATTGGTTGGGGGCGGGAAAAATTAGGATTTGAGAGTGGCGTGGAGGGAACATTTCATTATGCCACAGACCTTCATCTTTCCCGTCAACTGACAGACAGCGAAAATCATGGCTACTTTAGCGCCGACAAAGCAGAAAAAATTGAGCAAATACTGGTTGAAAAAGGTATCAGAGCCGTTTACGACAACAACTTTTTTGATGGCCAGGGGGCGATAAAGATAGAGAGAGATGGTTTTTTCTTCGAACTGTTTTTGGGATATCCAGATCGGCGGTCCAATGAAGATGCCATAAAAAGAGAAGTTGCAGAAGAAGAAGCGGGAGGGGAAGAGGACGGTTACGCTAAAACATACGAACTTCCGGAAATAGCGGAAGGACTCGTGAATAACTCAATTTCTTTGGATATGATAAATAGGGAGCGGTATGAAACAGGGCGCGAGGGGTATCCCATACTGGAGGATGAAGCTTCGTTTATTCGTGCCACAAATATCTATGTAGATATTTATAAACAAGCAGTAACAGCAGTTTATGAGGCAGAAGGAAAGACCGCGCCAGACAAAACTGTAATTTTCAGGCCTTCGATTAAAAGTGAAGACGCGTTTACAAAAATTGCCAGCACAAGTAGAGAATTGCCAATCTCTGTTACCGCGGAACAATTACAAACAGAAGCAATCGGCTTTGAAGATATTGCCGGGCAGGACGGAGCGGTTGCGGAAGCAAAAAGACTTGTACTGGCGATAAATCACCCTGAAATTTTTGAAAAAAGAGGGGTCAAACGGCCAAAAGGAATTTTATTTTACGGGCCTCCGGGGACGGGAAAGACTTTAATAGCAAAAGCTGTGGCCAGGGAGGCTAACGCAGAATTTTTACAGGTTTCTGTAGCGGATATAGGAACAAAATGGTATGGGGAATCGGAAAGATTGATGCAAGAAGTATTTAACATTGCAAACAAAGATGTTGCCCATGGGAAAAAAGTTGTTTTGTTTTTTGACGAAATAGATTCGCTTGCCCCATCCCGCGAAGATTCTCATGAAGCGACCAGGAAAGTCGTTGCGACTCTTTTGCAAAATATGGATGGAATGAAGGCAAATCCAAACGTAACAATCCTTGCGGCAACAAATAGACCCCAGGATATTGACCCCGCATTAAAAAGACCGGGGAGATTTGATAAATTAATACCTGTGGTGTTACCTAACGCAGAAGGCCGGGCGGCAATTCTAAAAGTACATATGGAAAGAGCGAAAGGAAATTCAACCGATCCAAATAACATGTTCTCTCCGGACATAGACCTTGCAGGGATCGGTCAAGTAACAGACGGAATGAGTGGTGCGGATCTGGCCAATTTAGTTAATCTTACATTGGAAGACAAAACAATGGCTGAGTTGCAGGGGCGAGTCTGGATACCGACCACGGCTGCGGAGATGATCCAAACCGCAAAAAGGCTGGGACTTCTTAAAGAAGAGCGGCGAAGAATCGGTTTTATTCAGCCCGGCCCAAATGGGGGTTAATTAAGAAATTAAAAATTCTAAACCTGAGGTTTACTAGAGTGCTCCCCAGCTGATTAACCTATCATTCGTTTTTTTACCGAATTCAATTTTAACCCAAACAATCGTTGCCTGATCGCGGTATCTAGTAACCAAATCGGCCACCTTTTCTGCCC
>JASEHT010000341.1 GCA_030018675.1 Smithella sp. | reverse complement strand
TGTGCATGCCATTGCAGAATACATAATGCCCATTTCTGTCTATGTGAACAGCAATTTCATCATCTATATGCCCTTTTATTTTGTGGCCACGCAATTCACTTTGTGTTTTATAGCCATCTTTTTTAATTGATTCAAACAATTTATCAAAAGATCTTAAATGATTCTCAAAAGCTTCTTTGTTGCTGCATTGATATATTATCTTTCCTTTTGCCATTATATCTAAAGCTTCTTTATAGTAAACGGTACTTTGCCATTCTTTACCTTCAATGAATCTTGCTTTTGCAGCACGTATGAATTCCTCTTCTTCAATGGGTAACGCAGCGCTATCCCAATTCCCCGCCTTTATTGTTCCGTAAGCAAAAGCTGTGTTCGGAACACCTTCAATTTGTCGATAAATTGATTTTTTTATTTCATACGGTGAAATCCAAAATATTTCATACGGATCAACATGCAGTCTTGAATATTTAGCTCTTAATAAGGCCTTTGCCCTGCGGATTGGCAAAATAATTGACCATTTTATTTTCCTTACCACAGCCCAGAATCGTGGGACTCTATTGGCCATAATGATTTTTATACGGCGTATTTTAATTTCCAATATAGATCTATAATTTCTCATCTTGCTGTTCAAAGCTTAATTTCCTCCCATCTTTTTTTAAGTTTTTATACCACTCTACGATCCGTTTTATTCCTTGGTCTATGCTTTGACGACGTTTTCATGGGTTTGCGGTAGATGCCGCGGGTGTCCACGATGAGTTTGGCGTGTTTGGCTATCAGGCTGCAGTCCACGGCGGTGTGGTCGGTGATGATGAGCACGGCGTCTTTGGCGGCTAGTGTTTTGGCCGTTAACGGCTGGGATTTTAGCGCCGGCGCGTTTGTCCATTGTCTTGTGCGTTTAATTATTGGCACGAACGGATCGTGATAGCTGACGTTGGCGCCCATTTCCATCAGGCTGGAAATTATTTTGTAGGCCGGGCTTTCGCGGTCGTCGTTGATGTCTTTTTTGTAGGCCAGTCCCAGAATCATCAGTTTGCTGCCCTTGATGGATTTGCCGCGCTGGTTGAGCGCATGCTGGAGTTTGCCGATGACGTACAGGGGCATGCGGCGGTTGACTTCGCCGGCGAGTTCGATGAATTTTGTTTCGATACCGCATTCGCGCGCTTTCCAGGAAAGGTAGAAAGGGTCTAGCGGGATGCAGTGGCCGCCCCAGCCGGGGCCGGGATTGAAGCGCATGAAGCCGAAGGGTTTGGTGGCGGCGGCGTCGAGGACTTCCCAGATGTCGATGCCCATTCTTTCGTAGATGATTTTGAGTTCGTTGACCATGGCGATGTTGACGGCGCGGAAGATGTTTTCGGTGAGCTTGACGGCTTCGGCGGTGTTGGCGTTGCTGACGCGGATTGTCTTTTGAATGACTTTTTCGTAGAGCGCCTGCGCCAGGTCGCCGCTGGCTTTATCCACGCCGCCGACTATTTTGGGTATGGTGGCGGTGGAAAAGGATTTGTTGCCGGGGTCTTCGCGCTCGGGGGAAAAGGCCAGCCAGAAATCACGCCCGCATTTGAGGCCGGTTTCTTCAAGGATGCCTTTGACGAGTTCGCCGGTTGTGCCGGGATAGGTGGTGGATTCGAGAATGATGAGTTGCCCGGGACGCAGGCAGTTTTTTATCTGCCCGGCGGTTTTGATGATGTAGGACATATCCGGGTCGCGCTGGGCGGTGAGCGGTGTGGGCACGCAGATGATGATGGCGTCGGGTTCGTTGAGTCTGGCGAAGTCGCTGGTGGCGGAGAGTTTTTTGGATTTGACGGACTGTTTAACTTTTTTGCTGTCTATGTGCGAGATGTAGTTTTCGCCCTTGTCCAGTGCTTTGACTTTTTTTTCGTCTATGTCGAAGCCGAGGACCTTGAAACTGTTGCCGGTAAAGGCCAGCGCCAGCGGCAGACCGACATAGCCCAAGCCGATGATGCCGACGAGGGCCTCATCCTTTTTGATTTTCTTGAGGAGAATGGATTTGTGGTTTTTCATGAAGACCTCTCAGAGAATGTGATTGGTGAATAGTGAAACGTGAATGGCTACCGCCAGTGAAACGTGAAATGTGTCCTACGTCGCTACGCTTCGGGGATAGATAAAATCTGTCATTCCCGCGTGGTCCAAAGATTGTCATTC
>JASEHT010000340.1 GCA_030018675.1 Smithella sp. | reverse complement strand
CTGTACCCCAACGTTCCCTCGGCCAACCCCACGAGAATCCAGTTGCGGAGTTTGGGCTGAACGTAGGTTTCCGCTTCCAGCTTGATGTTATTATAACCGAGTATCACGCGGTACAATCCGCTGTTGTTGACCGGTTGAAACAAGACGTCTCCTTCCCTGCTCATTTGAACCTGGGGATGGCTTCCGGCAGCCGGGGCCTGTGCAAAAATATCCGGCTGCTTCAGGGGAACAAGCGCGCCTTCGCGAAGGTCGAGCTGAGCCGACGCAGGTATGACATTGCCGGCCGCGTCATACAGCTCCAGCGTGAGCTTAACGGGTGTCTTGCCGTCGGCGACATTACCCTCCGCGGATTTCAATCGGATGGATTTTATTTCTCCGCTGCGTTTCACGGATATTTTTTCTTCAAAACGGGCATTCCCGAAGGGGTCGATACCTTGTAATAATATGGAGGGCTTGCCCGTCTTGCCGAAATCAACGCCGATGTAACTGTAGATAGTTTTTCCGGACTTTTCGTCTTTCATCGTAAAACCGATGCGCTTTAAGGATACTTCCTTGTTATCCACCAGCAGGCGCGGCGTCAGGCCGGAATCCAGGCAGACACGAACGCTGTTGATGTTGCCGACAAGAATTTCATTGTCGGACGGATAAAGAATCCCCGGTTTCTCCTTGACGGTTTCGCCCGGTGAGTCAGACTTGACGGAATCCGGCTTGGCCTTGGTTTCCTGCAGCTTCGTATCCGCTTTTGCGCCTCTGGTTTCCGCGCGCTTCTCGCCGCTGGTTTCCTTCACAACTTCCAGACCGGAGCGATCAACAACGCGGCTGGACGTGACCAGAACTTCCACGCGCCTGTTTTGCACCTTGCCCGCTTCCGTCCGGTTATCGGCGATCGGTTTTACACTGCCCATCCCTTCCACATATATTTTTTCGGGAGGAAGTTTCAGTTTATCCATCAGATAATGCGCAACGGTTTTCGCGCGCGCCATCGACAGAACGTTATTATCGGCAAAATAGATTCTGTTTTGCGGCGCAATCGGCATATTGCAGGTATGCCCGCTCACATGGATATTATCGATGCGCAGGCCTTTGAGCGAATCGGCCAGTTCATCAAGTTTTTTGCGGTCGTCAACCTTCAGATCGGCGCTTCTTATGGAAAAATGCGGCCGTAGAATAATGTCCGGCATCTGGAATACTTCGACATTTTTATCCCAGTGCAGCACGGTTTCCGCCGGAGGCGTCAGAATGTCGGATTTGACCTCGTCATACGCGGCTATATAGGCCTGTGTGACGAGCATTTCGTCTTTTTTGATGGAAGAAGGAATGCCTTCAAATGTAATTTGATGACTCCAGTTCGCCGGTTGATCGTCCAGCCGGAAAATCAGCCACGTTTTATCCGTTTGGAGAGGATCGTCTATTTTGGCACCGTTCATCTTGCTGCTGTCTTTTTTATAAACAACCCCTTCCGGCAAAATGATGTTGAGCCGTGCCGTGTTGATCGGAGCGCTGCCGCGCATGGCAACCGTATAATTGACATTGCCGTTCTCGATGGAATTGGTCAATTCCAGAATGATTTCTCCTGCCGGTTTTTCAGCGACCGGTGTGGCCGGTTTTTCTTTTCCGCGAACGTGAAAATCGGCCCGCCAGAGCGCGCCGCCCTGCGTTTCGACAAACTGCGAAAACGCACGTCCCGCGAAACGGCTGTTTTGCGTGCAGGCGTAAGGCTCATAACCTTCCGGAAGCGAATCGATATCCAGTTGCACCACGTGCAGACCGGCGCTGACACCCTCAAAATGAAACAGGCCGCGCTTATCGCTGATAACAAACGTGCCGTCTTCCAGATAAATGCGCACGCCTTCAAGTCCCGTGCTACCCTCACCGGTTTTCTCGTGGCATTCGCCCGTCGTCACACGGCCGACGATCGTCGATTTGGTTCTCATGAAGTCATCCCGGATTTTTACGGTCACACGGGCTGTATTGGACGTTCCACCGGTGACGGCGCTTGCAACGGCGCTGTTGATCGCATCGCCGAGTTTTGTCCCTGCTGTTACTTCCGCCACGTAATCTATCGTGGCGGAAACGCCCGCCGCCAATGTGCCGATGTTGAATGTCAACGTTCGACCGTTGGCGGAAATGGCCGGATCAGGGGTGGAAATGCCGTTT
>JASEHT010000033.1 GCA_030018675.1 Smithella sp. | reverse complement strand
CTCGAAGCGTTCGTGACGATATCCAATCCCGATGCATCGGGATTGGATATCGTCACTTTAGTCCAAATTCTATTCTTCTTTTTTCTTGGTTGTTCTTTTCTTAGGCGCTTCGCCGGCGGATTCGTCAGCTTTCTTCCTGGTCTTTTTAGGAGCCGCTTCCCCTGATTCAGCGGCAGGCTTTTTCTCTTTGGGTTTTTTCTCTTCTTTTACCCCCGATTCCTTTTGGGGTTCTTTCTCTGCTTTGGCTGCCTTCTTTTTCGGCTTTTCTTCGTCCTCCGGTTTTTCGTCCTTTGATTCCTTGGAAGCAGCCTGCTTGACTTCTTCCTTTTGCTTTACCAGTTCGGCCTTTTTTTGCTCTTTGGCTTTTGCTAATTCATCGGTTTTATTGACTAATTTATCAATAGCCGCGATTCTTGCCTTGGTCTCCCTGATTTTTGATTTCAGGCTTTTGACAATTGAGTTCTTTTGAGCTTTTTCCGGGCTAACACCTTTTTCAGTCAGGTATTTTATTCGTAAATCAAGCTTTTTCTCAAATTCCTTAAGCTGCGCCATTCGCACATTCTTGCTCTTCGATGCCATTTTTCCGTTTCCTCCGGTTTTTAAATGTTCGCTTTCATAGCAATATTTTCATTTTAAATCTATAAATATTATTTGTTGCCGCTCTTTTAATAATTTCGCTCCAGCAATCCGATGACTTCAATATGTTCCGTCTGGGGAAACATATCCAGCGGCAGGAGACTGCGCAAATGATACCCGAATTCCTGGAATAATTTTACGTCTCTGGCCTGTGTTGCCGGATTACAGGAAATATATATAATTTTTTTCGGCGCCCAATTAGCCACCGCCCTTAAGGTTGTGGCTTCGCATCCCGTACGCGGAGGATCAAGAACCATTAGATCCGTTTCGTTCCCCGCGGGCAGTAATTTTTTATGTAACGCGTCTTCAAAATCCGAGCAAATAAATTCGATGTTTTCTGCTCCCAGATGTTGCGCATTGATTCTTGCGTGTTCAACCGCGTTCTCACTGATTTCCACGCCGGTGACTTTTCCGGCAAAAGGTGAAAGAAAAACAGAAAAGAGGCCGCTTCCGCAATAGGCATCGACAATATTCCGATGTTCCCCGACGGCCGCCAGGCGGCATACTTCATCAACCAGTCTTTCCGTCAGAAATAAATTGGCCTGGAAAAAACCATCCCGGGGAACTGAAAATCTCTGCCCTTTCACCGTGCGCTCAACGGACCCTCCGGCAGTCGGCCTGGAGCTTGATGGCCCGGACCAGATGGTTAATTCTCTTTCACGCAGTTTTATATTTTCGCGCAAGACACGGAGTTTTTCATTGATGGTTTCTTCCATGATTGCGCAGTTTTCAATGTCTATAAGGCGGCTGCCGGTCGTATCCAGAAATCCGATTTTTATTTTCCGGGAAACTGTTTCCGAGTGGTACTGGGCCTTGCCTCTGTAGTGATACATCTTGGGCGAATCGATGACACCCCCAACGGGCGGATCGGGAATTCTGCCGATTCGGCGGAAAGCGTCTTCCACCTGCTTTTTCTTGATCGCCAGTTGGTCTTCGTAGTTCAGATGCTGGTAACAGCAACCGCCGCACTGCTCATAATAAGCGCACAGCGGCTCGGCGCGCTGCGAAGAAGCCCGGATCATTCTCAATGTTCTGCCGTGAGCGAATTTCTTTTTGATCCGGGTGATCTCAATTTCCAGTTGGTCACCGGGCGCGGAAAAAGGGACGAATACGACAAAATTATCAAGACGACCGACGCCGTCCCCGCCGAAAGCCACCGCGTCTATATTGACTATCACACGATCTTTTATCCGCAAGATGATCCTCCCCCGATTCTGTTACCATGGTGGCGGCAATCCAGTCAACACACGTGTATTTTGCTTTACAACCGCCGATAATGTTGTTAGTTAAATGATGCTTTAAACCAAAAATCAAGGATGAAATATGTCTCCTGAAAGAAAATCCATCCTCTGCCCGGGCTGCCGCAAATTGATCAGCATCGACGAGCCGGCCTGTCCTTATTGCGGATTGACCCGGCCGGGACTGCACAATACGGCCGGCGCCGTGAGAAAAATATTTTTCGGACAGAATCCGGTGATGGTCATCATTTACATCAATGCCGCTTTTTTTGCCCTGGCACTTTTTCTGAATTTCGGAGGAATGTTTTCAAGCGGCAATCCGTTTGCCTTGCTCTCACCGTCGAACCACAGCCTTTTTATGCTGGGAGCGACCGGCACGATACCCGTCATCCAATTTAACCGCTTCTGGACGCTGATTTCCGCCTCCTTCCTGCATGGAGGAATCCTGCATATAGCCTTCAACATGATGGCGCTATATCAATTGGGACCCTTTGTCCTGAAGGAATTCGGATTTCATCGTTTCATCAATTTATACGTCATAACGGGCGTCGCCGGCTTCGCGCTCTCCGTCTTCGTCGGCATTCCCTTCACCATCGGAGCTTCCGCCAGCGTTTGCGGACTGATCGGCGCCATCATCTACTACGGCAAAAGCCGCGGTGATTCTTACGGCGAAGCCATATACAAACAGGCCATGGGCTGGGTGATCGGCCTGATTATTTTCGGCTTCATCTTCAGCGGCATCAACAACTGGGCGCACGGCGGAGGATTGTTATCGGGCATACTGCTGGCCTTCCTGATGGGCTATAATGACAACAGGCCGGAAAGCGCGTCCGTGAAACTCCTCGCCTACGCCTGCATCTTGCTGATGGCTTCGGTTTTGCTCTGGGCCGTCGCCAGTGCGATATTGAAACTCTAATAACATCCGTTAAATTTAATCGACACAGGAGAATTTTCAGATGTCTCAACCATCTTCACCTAAACCCACGCTTCAAGCGGGACAGAAAACAAAAGGCTTCAAGGTCCTGCGCGTACAGGATCTTCCCGGGATACGGGTTACCGCTTACGAAATCGAACATATGAAAACCGGAGCGAAGGTTTTGCATCTGCATGCTTTCGAGCGGGAAAATTTATTCGCGATCGGATTCAGAACCCCGCCTTACGATTCAACCGGTTTGCCGCATATTCTGGAACATTCCGTGCTGGCCGGATCGGAAAAATATCCTCTTCAAGACGTTTTTAAAGAGCTGATGCGCTCGAGCCTGCAAACGTTTATCAACGCCTTTACCTACCCGGACAAGACCATCTATCCGGTCGCCAGCCAGATTAAAGCGGATTTTTTTAACCTGGCCCGCGTCTATTGCGATCTGGTGCTGCATCCGCGGCTGCTCAAGGAAACCTTTCTGCAGGAAGGTCATCATCTGGAATTTTCCATTCCGGATGATTTATCCAGTCCTCTGATGATTTCCGGAATCGTCTACAACGAAATGAAAGGGGTTTACTCATCTCCCGATTCGCTGATGTATAAATCTCTGCAGGAAAATATATTTCCCGACAGCGTCTATACGTTCGACTCCGGCGGAGATCCGCGCGTCATCCCCGATCTGACTTATGAACAGTTTCGCGAATTTCACCGGAAGTACTATTCTCCGACAAATTCCAGAATTTTTCTTTATGGCGATATCGACACGTCGGAGCATCTTGAATTTTTAGCCGAAGTGCTTGATGGCTTTGAACGTGTAAACGTCGATTCATCCATTAAAAGCCAGAAACATTTAACGAAACCGCGTATCATCAAGGAGACATTCCCCATTGACCGGACGGAGCCTTCGCAGAGCAAGACCATGGTCAATGTTGCCTGGATGTTGTCGGAAAATACCGATCACGAAACGTCTCTCCTTCTGGGAATTATATCCTCTCTGCTTGTAGGCAGCGCCGCGAGTCCCTTGCGCAAAGCCATGATCGATTCCGGTCTGGGGGAAGACCTTACACCGGTTTCCGGACTGGAATCCGAGCTGAAACAGCTGATTTTCTGCACGGGATTGAGAAACACGCAAACTTCCGACGCTCAAAAAATCGAGGCGCTGATCCTCGAAACGCTGAAAAAAATAATACACGAAGGCTACGAGGCCGATCTGATTGAAGGCGTGCTGCATCAGGTGGAATTTCACGGCAAGGAAATAGTACGCGGTTCCTACCCTTACGGAATTTCCCTCATGGGCAGCGTTTTCCAGACATGGCTTTACGACGGGGATCCCCTGATCGGCCTTGATTTTCCGCGGGCCATTGAAGATATACGCCGTCGCTGGACCGACGATCCTCAAATTTTTCAGAAAATGACTAAAGAATGGTTTCTGGATAACCCGCATCGAATCTTATCCATTATGGAACCGGACGGGGATTTCAATGATCGGCAGGATGCCCTTTATCAGGAAAAATTGACCGATTTAAAATCCTCTCTTTCAACCCGCGAACTGGAAACCATTAATGTTCAGGCCAAAGAACTGAAAGAATTTCAATCCCGGCAGGATTCTCCCGAAGCGGCGGCAAAATTACCGAAGCTCAAAATTGAAGAGATTCCGCGATCCATTGAAACGGTTCCTACCCGGCCTTCTTCCATCTCGGAGGTGCGGGTATTGGAACACGATATATTTACCAACGGAATCGCCTATGTCGATCTCGCTTTTGATGTGTCGAACGTGCCGGAAGACCTTCAGCCCTATCTGCCGCTTCTGGGGAAATTTATGACGGGAATGGGCGCCGCCGGGTTTACTTACGAAGAAATGGCCAAACGTGTTGCCCTGAAAATGGGAGGATTCGGCTACGATCTTGCTACGGGATTCACGGCGGATGCCCGAAACAGCTGGCAGAAGATGATTTTCTCCTACAAAGCGCTTTACCGCAACCTTCCGGACGCGATCAACATCATCAGCGATATTATTTTTGCCGGAGATCTCAGCGCGGAAACACGCATGAAGGATTTGCTGTCCGAAAGAAAAAATAATCTACAGGCTGCCGTGGTTCCCTCCGGCCATGTCTTTGCCAGAATGGCCGCCGGCGCGGCACTGACGCTTCCGGCATACCGGGATGAGCAATGGCACGGACGGACGCAACTGAAATTCGCGCAAAATACAGCTGACAAATTCGAATCCTCCAAACAACGTCTTCGCGAGAAATTGGAATCTCTGAAAAATATTGTATTCTGCAGGAATAATCTCGTGGTCAACCTCACCGCGGAAGCGGATGGATTAGAAATGGCGGAGAAAAACATGGCTGAATTTCTGGATAAGCTCCCTGTTTCACGCCCGGCGGACAATCCATCAATCCCTTCTCTTCGTCCGGTTTCTGCAGGGATATCCATACCGGCACAGGTGTCCTACGTGGCCTATGTTTTAAAAGCGCCCGCTTATACCGATCCCGCCTGTCCCTTGCTGACGCTGGCGGCCAAGGATCTTTCCAACAACTATCTCTACAAGCAGATCCGTGTGCAGGGCGGCGCCTACGGCGGAATGTCCGGTTTTGATCCCTTACTGGGACTCTTTTCCTTCCTTTCGTATCGTGATCCGCACATCGTGGAAACGTTAAAGGTGTTTAAAGATGCCCGGAAATATTATTCTGAAAATGAAATTTCTCACGAGGAAATGGAAAAGGCCATCATCAGCACCATTGGAATGATTGACAAACCCATGGGCCCCGCCGGTCGCGGTTATACGGCCCTAATGCGCGATTTCGCGGAAATTACCGACGATATGCGCAAGAAATTCAGAGATGACGTTCTCTCCGCCAAACCTCAACAACTTCAGGGGGCTTTGATTGATTATTTTTCCAGAACTGGAAAATCGACGGGGGTGGCTGTCTACTCCTCTCGCGAGAAATTAAATGAAGCCAACGGACAACTGGAAGAAAAACTTTTGATAGAAAATATCTTTGAGTCCTGACTTTCTTTCTAATCTTTTCGGATCATGATGATAATTCTGAATAAAAATGGCGGTTAGATAAAAACTCTAACCGCCATTGCACATTATTCAGCACGAATGAATTTTAGAAGTAGTAATGAATTCCAAATGTAGCAGAGATGCCGTTCATATTGAGATTCATGTACACATAGGGATCACCATCATCACTCAGCTTATTGTTATATATCAGCCAGGAATAGCCGACATCAAAGTTGAATCCTACTTCGGGAAGCTGCGGGAAACTCCATTCTGAACCGACAAACAAGCCCGGGGTCATGAAGCTGGAACCGTCGATATTGCCCGGAGCCTCTGATAAGCCTATCTGACCGTAACCGAATTTACCGCCAGCATAAAACTTGCTGTAGCTTCTGGCAACCAGCGCGTACATGGCTTTGGCTTCAACCAACCAAAGATCGCCTTTTATGTCGTATTTGTAACCAGCCTGCTCCATTTCCGCACTGCCTCTGCCGTAAAATCCGCTGGCTTCCAGGCCAATCCGTTCGCCTATCCAGCCCCGCACGGAAAGTCCGTTAAGAAAATTGCCGGCAACCATTCCCTGATAACCTACACCGACTTTGTTGGAGATGAAATTCTTCTCCGCTTCATCTGCCGCGAACACGAATCCGGCTGACAGGAATAACATCAATACAGCCAATGCGATACCGTTCAAAAACCTTTTCTTCATAACAACCTCCTTTTGATCTCTGTTAATTTTTTATATCGTAAAACATTATGCATCAAACAATCATTTTTTTGTCACGGTGGAATCAATAATATACGTTTTTAAAAATGTCAAGATGATAAGAACCTTTTAATGACAAACGGCACGGCGAAAAACCATGCCGTTCAAAAAAATACTTAACAAGTTTCGAGGAATGGCCTTTTAACGCTTTTCCGCCACGCTGATCCGTGCAATCGCCCGCGCCAATGCAGCGCGCATGATTTCAAAGCCCTCATCTTCCTTCGTCAACTGACCCAGTCGGGCTTCAGAGTTATCTTTAGCTCTCAAGGCCCTTTCTTTGTCAATATCTTCCGACCTTTCCGCTGTTTCGATTAAAATGGTCACTTTACCGGAAGTAATTTCCGCATAACCTGTGTTGACCGCGTAGTGCGTTTTTTTGCCGTCTTTGACAAAACTTAATTCACCGATATCAACGGAACTTAAAAAAGGTTCATGTCCGCGCAGTACGCCGAATTCCCCTTCTGTTCCGGGAATGGTAACTTCTTCAATTTTACCGGTAAAAGCCATTTTTTCCGGCGTCACAATTTCCAGCATTAATTCATCTGCCATTTACTTTCTCCCGCACAATATTGATTAACCGGCAATCTTCTTGGCTTTTTCCACAGCTTCTTCAATGCCGCCGACCATGTAAAAAGCCTGCTCGGGCAGATCGTCGTGTTTGCCTTCCAGAATCTCTTTGAAACCCCTGATCGTATCAGGCACAGAAACAAATTTTCCTTCCGTGCCCGTAAACTGAGCGGCAACAAAGAACGGTTGAGACAGGAATCTCTGAATCTTTCTGGCGCGGCTGACGGTCTGTTTGTCTTCTTCGGAAAGTTCATCCATACCCAGAATGGCGATGATATCCTGAAGGTCTTTATATTTCTGCAGCGTCACCTGTACCTGACGTGCTACCTTGTAATGTTCCTCGCCCAGAATGTTGGGATCAAGAATACGGGATGTTGAATCCAGAGGATCCACCGCGGGATAAATACCGAGTTCCGCGATCGGACGGGACAAAACGACGGTTCCGTCAAGATGCGCGAAGGTTGTCGCGGGAGCGGGGTCGGTCAAGTCGTCGGCGGGAACGTACACACACTGAACGGCTGTAATCGAACCTTTCGTTGTCGAGGTGATGCGTTCCTGAAGTCCACCAAGGTCGGTGGCCAGTGTCGGCTGATAACCGACCGCGGAAGGCATACGTCCCAGCAGAGCGGAAACTTCGGAGCCGGCCTGGGTGAAACGGAAGATGTTATCGACGAAGAAGAGCACGTCCTGACCTTCGATATCACGGAAGTATTCGGCAGCGGCCAATCCGGTCAAAGCAACACGGGAACGGGCTCCCGGGGGTTCCGTCATCTGACCGTAAATCAGAGCAGCCTGTTTGATAACGCCGGATTCCAGCATTTCTCGGTAAAGGTCATTTCCTTCACGGGTTCTTTCACCCACGCCGCAGAACACGGAAATACCGCCGTGGTGCATGGCGATGTTGTTGATCATTTCCATCATAACAACGGTCTTGCCAACGCCTGCGCCGCCGAACATGCCCATTTTACCACCGCGGGGGAACGGAACCAGCAGGTCTATAACCTTGACGCCGGTTTCCAGAACGTGCACGGATGTATCCTGCTCCAGGAATGTTGGCGATTCCCGGTGAATCGGCATTTTAGTTTGCGCGTTGACCGGTCCGAGACCATCCACGGGACGACCGACAACGTTTAAGATTCTACCGAGACCCTCTTTACCGACCGGTACCATGATCGGAGCGCCGGTATCCTTTGCTTTCATGCCGCGAACCAGACCGTCGGTAATATCCATGGCGATGCAGCGGACAACATTGTCACCCAAATGCAGCGCAACTTCAATAACCAGATTATCTTCCTCATCATTGATGGCGGGATTGGTAATCGTAATTGCGTTTAAAATATTGGGAAGTTTTCCTTCCTCAAAAGCAACGTCAACTACAGGTCCAATAACTTGAACAATTTTTCCGATATTCATAACTATCTCCTTGCCAATAGTCGTATTAATTTATTTTACATGCGGCAACACGCCGCAGAAAAATCACCCTTTAGCCGGCTTTCGACAAGGCTTCCGTACCGCCGACGATATCCATCAACTCCGCGGTAATCGCAGCCTGCCTGGCTTTATTCATCTTCAACGTTAATGATCTAATCAAATCTTCGCAGTTGCTGGTCGCGTTATCCATGGCGGCCATACGCGCGCCATTCTCGCCTGCCGATGTTTCCAGCAAAGCCCGATAGACGAGAACATGCACATACATCGGCAGAAGCCGTTGCATCAAAGCCTCTTCCGATGGTTCATAAGCATAATCAAGCAGACGGTCGGGATCGACATCCGCCGATTCCTGACCGACTGAAGGCAGGGGAAACAGTCTTACCACGGTCGGCTTCTGGACGGAAACATTTACAAACTGATTATAGATCAGGTAAAGCTCATCATACTCTTCCTTGATGAAAGGGGTGATGACTTCATCGGCAACGGCCACCGCCAGCGTCATGTCAAACTTGCTTAAAACATCCGTTTTTTGCGCAATGATGTCGGCTTTTTTACGGAAGTAGTCTCTGCCTTTGCGACCGACGGCAATCAGAGAGACGTCTTTTCCATCAGCCACCTTATCCTTCATAAATCTTTCCGTCGCCTTGATCAGATTGGTGTTAAAGCCACCGCAAAGACCGCGATCAGAGGTCATGCAGATGACCCGGATTTTCTTGGGATCGCGCACGGCCAGGAGAGGATGCGTCAAATTATCCACGCGTAGAGCCAGACTGTTGAGCACATCCATGAATTTCCCGGCGTAAGGCCGGAAATTTTCCATTTTCATTTGCGCCGATTTAAATTTCGATGCGGCAACCATGTTCATCGCACGCGTAATTTGCTTCGTCTTTGAAACGGCGCTGACTTTTCTTTTTATGTCTTTTAGCGAGGCCACCTGAATTTCTCCTCAACCTTTAAATTATACTGAACTTATGAAAGTGTATATTTACTCCGCAACGAAAACTGAATCAAAAGAGGTCAAAACCTCCTTCATCTTCTTTTCCAACTCAGGAGATATAACCTTCTTTTCTTCTATTTCCTTTATAATATCAGGATGTTTGCTTTCCACAAAAGCTAAAAGCTGTTCCTCATAGATACGAACTTTCTCTATATCATATTTATCAATGAAACCCCTGGTTCCCGCAAAGAGAACAACTATTTCCTGTCCAAGCGACATCGGCTTGTACTGCGGCTGTTTGAGTAATTCCACCAAGCGGACACCGCGATCCAGCTGCGCCTGTGTGGATTTATCCAGGTCGGAGCCGAACTGAGCAAAAGCCGCCAGTTCGCGGAACTGAGCCAGATCAAGTTTCAGCGTTCCGGCAACCTGCTTCATCGCCTTCACCTGAGCCGCGCCACCGACGCGGGAAACCGAAAGACCGACGTTGATCGCCGGACGGATACCGGAGAAGAACAAGCTCGGTTCCAGATAAACCTGACCGTCCGTAATGGAAATAACGTTGGTCGGAATGTACGCAGAAACGTCACCGGCCTGGGTTTCAATAACCGGAAGAGCCGTCAAAGAACCGCCACCTAATTCCTGGCTGACACGCGCGGCGCGCTCGAGAAGACGGGAGTGATTGTAGAAAATGTCACCGGGATAAGCTTCACGTCCGGGAGGACGACGCAGCAACAGAGAAATCTGACGGTAAGCGACAGCCTGTTTGGACAAGTCATCGTAAATAATCAGGGCATCCTGACCGTTGTCTCTAAAGTATTCACCGATACTGCAACCCGCGTAAGCGGCAATATACTGCAGTGTGGCGGGGTCGGAAGCACAACCGGCAACAACGCAGGTATAAGACAGCGCGTCATGCTGTTTGAGTTTTTCCACAATCTGAGACACTGTAGATTTTTTCTGACCGATAGCGACATAGATACACTTCACACCCGTATCCTTCTGACGAATGATGGCGTCAACACCGATGGCTGTTTTACCGATCTGGCGGTCTCCAATGATCAATTCACGCTGACCGCGTCCGATGGGCGTCATGGCATCGATGGCTTTGAGCCCGGTGTACATCGGTTCGTTAACCGGCTGGCGCTGAATAACACCGGGAGCCACCATTTCAATTCTACGGAACTCTTTGGTTTCAATCGGGCCTTTTCCGTCCAGCGGCGCGCCTGTGGCGTCGATAACCCGGCCCAGCAGCGCTTCACCGACCGGAACCTGCGCGATTTTACCGGTTCTTTTAACAATGTCGCCTTCTTTAATGTAGGTCACTTCGCCCAGAACCGCAACACCGACATTATCCGTTTCCAGGTTCAGAACCATACCTAAAATTCCGCCTGGGAATTCCAGAAGCTCCATGGCCATGGCGTTTTGCACGCCGTAAACTCTGGCAATACCGTCACCGACGGATAAAACCGTTCCGGTTTCGCTTATATCAAGCTTCTTTTCATAGCTTTTGATTTGCTCAGAAATAATTTGACTAATTTCTTCCGCTTTAATTGCTTCCATGTCCTATCTTGCCTCCCCTAAGAGATTCCTCATATTATTCAACTGATTTTTTATGCTGCCGTCGTACAGTGTGTCACCTACTCCGATTACGATACCGCCTAAAAGCGTGGGGTCTTCTTCCACGGTCATCTCAACCGTCTTGCCCAGTGTCTTTTCCATATTCGTGCTAATGTATGATCGTAATTCATCGGAAAGAGCAAAGGCTGTCTTTACATTGACCCTTACTTTTTTAAGAGTTTCATCCATCAACTGGCGATAACCGACCACAATGTCTTCCAGAATATCTATTCTTTTTTTATCTACCAGCAACCTCAAAAAACTTGTGGTCATGCCGGATAATTTCACTTTGGCGATTAAATTATCGACCACCCCTTTTTTGATCGCCTGTTCAAAAACGGGATTGGCCAGAAAATCTTTCAAGGATTTGTTTTGTGAAATGATTGACGCAAACTGGGCGAGCTCACTGTAATATGGCTCAATTTGTTTCCCCTCGTTTGCAATTTCAAAAAAAGCACGTGCGTAACGCTTTGAAATATTGCTGATCAATGTTTGATTACCACCTTGTTAATGTATTCTTTTACCATTGCGGTATGATCATCTTCGTTTATGCTTCGCTTCAATATATCTTCAGCCATTTTGACGGACAACTCAACCGCATGCATTTTTAACTCGTCGGTCGCTTTCTTCATTTCCTGCTCAATGCGGGCCTGCGCGTCCTCTTTCATCTTCCTGGCGGTTCTTTCGGCGTCTTCAATAATCTTCTGTTTTTCGGCGACACCTTGTGACCTGATCATCTCCAGAATGCCATCAATTTCCGCGGAGGCCTTGTCAATTTTTTCCGAATATTCTTTATACTTCTTCTCCGCTTCCGCTTTTCTCTCGACAGCCTTTTCGAGGCCTTCCTTAAGCTCAGCCCGGCGCCCGACGAAAAACTGTTTCACCTTATCGGCCAGAAGCCAATACAGCAAGCCGACCAAAATAGCGAAATTGAAGGTTTTTTTGGCCAGATCCCACCACTCTTTCGAGGTATGACCTCCTTCGCCGTTACCAGCGGCAAAAACCCAACCGGCAGAAATCAAAAGGAATACGATGACGGTTATACATGAAGTTGATTTTTTCATTGAACGGGCCTCCCCAGTATTTTCTGGGCAATTTCCAGGGACAATTGTTTGGAATGACCATCGAGTACCGCTTGAGCCTTTTGAATTTCCGCCTCCATTTTCTGCTGAAATTCACGCGCTATAGAAGGTATTTCATTCCGCACGGCATCAACGATTTTTTTGGCTTGATTAGCGCCTTCCTCGATGATTTCTTTTTTCTGCTCCGAGGCGCTGAGCTTAGCCAGTTTTAATTTTTCTTCGTACTCGGCAACTTTTTTGTCCACGGAATCGTTAAAGAGTTGAATTTCATTTTCAGACTCTTCGAGCTGTTTTTTACGACGGTCTATGATGGAAAGAATAGGCTTGTAGAGAATTTGATTGAGGATAAAAACTAAACCGAGGAAAATAACCATTTGGACTAAAAGCGTCAAATCAGGAATGACTTTTACCATTGCTTACCTCTGCTTTATCTGTTGCGCTTCCCATAACCATCCGGGAATTGCTCCCGGAATCAGACATCATGGTGTGCCTGAAAAGCGCATTCTTTTTTTCAAAGTCTGTTTTGAATATTTTGGTCTCAAAAGAGCGGAAAGTATGTTTCCTGATACTCAAAACTGGAAAGGTACTAATCACAACATTTTTTGCTTGTCAAGTATTTTCTGACCAGCAGTCTAAATTTTTATAATCATCTTTAATTTCAACAACATACAAGCCGCAAATAATTTATTAACGATTTTGCCAAGATCGCTTGGAAATCCCTCAAACAAACCTTCAATAATTATTGCGTTTGGGACGATTCGTCTTTCTGCTTAATTGCTTCAGCCATACACGACCTGCCGTCGAAAAACGCGCCCTCTTCCATGACAAAAACCGGCGTGCGGACATCGCCTGTAAATTTTCCCGTCGAATGAATATTCACCTTTTCATTCACCTCGATGTTGCCACGGACATCGCCGCTGATGTAAACACTCTTAACGGCGATGCTGGCATCAACCGTCGCACCCTGGCCGACGACCAGCGATCCTTGACCGAAAATCTCTCCCTGAAACTTTCCGTCGATACGCACCGAGCCGTTGAATATCAGCTTGCCGATAAATTCAGCTCCCTGACCTAAAAATGCTTTAATCTCTTCAGTCTCTTTCTTTTTTTCCCACACATTCGCCCCCTTGTTCAATAAGAAAATTATACATTCCGTTAAATGATTTTTTATTCACATGCGGTTTGTTGTTAGCGCTGCAGAATAAATCTCCGCGCGCTCACGTTGATCAACAAACCAACCGCCAGCATCAATGAAAGCATCGCCGAGCCGCCGTAACTGAAAAAAGGAAGCGGAATGCCGACCACCGGCAGCAATCCGAGAACCATCGCTATGTTGATGAAAACTTCCCATGCAATGAGAGCGGTTATTCCGAACGCGATAATTGTGCCCAATAAATCTCTGGCTTGCAAGGCAATTTTTAATCCCCAGAAAATCAGTACCGTGAACATGGCGATCAGCACGACCCCGCCGATGAAACCCCATTCCTCGGCAAACACCGAAAAAACAAAATCCGTCCGCTGCTCAGGCAGGAATTTTAACTGCGTCTGCGATCCGCTCAAAAATCCCTTGCCGAATAATTCACCCGATCCTACGGCGATCTTCGACTGAATAATGTGATAACCGGAACCCAGAGGATCGCTTTCCGGATTAAGAAATGTGATTAATCTTTCCCGCTGATAATCCTTTAAAAAAAACCAGCCAACCGGCATTAATATCAGACCGCCGACAAAAAGAAATATCAGTGATTTCCTGTCCACCTTCATAAAAAATATAATGGACACGAATATAATCATCAGCATCAGGGCGGTTCCCAGATCCGGCTGCATTAAAATCAGCACAAAGGGAACCGCAACAATCAGGAAAGGCATGAAAAGTTCCTTGAGTTTGTACGGTTCGTTGGATTTGTGATTGTCCAAATAATGCGCCAGAGTGATGATGATGACTACCTTCATCAATTCCGAAGGCTGAATCAAGAAAAAACCTGCGCCGATCCATCGTTGCGCGCCATGAGAGGAATAACCGACAATAAAAACCAGAACCAGAAGGGCTACGGTCATTCCGTAGATCACATAAGCGTATTGGGCGATAACACGGTAGTCCACGAAAAAAACCGCCATCGTGAAAACCAATCCAATGATCACCCACTGCAATTGTTTCAGATAAAAAGGCGTTTGCCCCCCAGCAGCGCTGAAACCGGTGGAATAAATATTCATGATGCCCATGACGCAAATGATCAGGACAAGCGCCAGAAGCGTCCAGTCAAAATGATGAAAAATACGCCGGTCAAATTTAAGAAAAATCATTTTTATTTCCTGAAATAAACCAATACATCCCTTACGGGTTATACGCAACATCCTGCCGCGGCTTGCCCTTTTGCCCTTCGAAATAAGCGTTTAATATCCTGCGGGCTATCGGCGCGGCAACAGCGCCGCCGCCGCCTGCATTTTCCATAATGATCGCCACGACAATTTCCGGATTTTTCGACGGCGCGTAGCAGGCAAACAAGGCATGGTCCTTATGAAAAGAGGCTAAAACTCTCATCCGGCGAGCCCGCTCGTCCTGCGGTAATCCCACCACCTGTGACGTGCCGGTCTTGCCGCTCACTTCAACGCCCGGCAATTTCGCGGCATATCCTGTCCCCCCCGGATCGTTGACGACGCCTCTCAGAGCGTCGTTTAATAATTCCATGGTTTTTGCGTTTAATTTCAGTTCACCTTTTTTCTCCGGCAAAAATTCCTTGCGCACCGCCCCGTCGGCGGATTCGATTTGTTTTACCAGATAGGGTTTCCATACCGTGCCGCCATTGGCAAAAGATCCGAACGCATTGGCCAATTGCAATGTCGTGAGCAGATTGAATCCCTGGCCGATGGAGATGGATATGGTTTCGCCGATCTGCCAGACTTCTTTTCGTCTGGTTAACTTCCATTCACGAGTCGGGACCAACCCGCTCTTTTCGTTCGGCAAATCGATACCGGCAACCTCCCCCAGGCCAAAGCGTTTCGCGTATTCGGCTATTTTGTCCACACCCAGCATTTTCCCCACGGTATAAAAATAAACATCGCAGGATTCGACGATCGCTTTGTGTAGGTTGACGTAACCATGCCCTCCCTTTTTCCAGCAGCGATACTTTCTGTTCCCCAGCGTGAAAAAGCCGTCGCAGAATATTCTGGTTTCCGGAGCGATGATTCCCTCTTCCAGCGCCGCCGCCGCGACAATCAACTTGTAGGTTGATCCGGGCGGATATTGTCCGGAAATTGCCTTGTTCGATAACGGAGCAAAAGGATTGGCCTGTAATTTACGCCAGACCTCATTGGAGATTCCTTCATGAAACATATTGGGATCAAAAGACGGAGAGCTGGCCATCGCCAGGATAGACCCGTCCTGAGGATTCATGACGACAACGGAGCCGGCTCTTCCTTCAATAGCATCCCAGGCGGCTTTTTGAATATTGAAATCGATCGTCAGCGTCATATTGTGACCTGAAACGGGATCGATTCTTCCCAGATTTTTAATTTCTTTTCCGAGGACATTCACTTCGACCAGTTCGGCGCCGCGACGCCCCCTGATATAATCGTCAAAAAATCTTTCCAGACCATGCTTCCCGGAAACGTCGCCATAAGCATATTTATTTCTGTTTTTTTCCATTTCCGCCTGCGTGACTTCTCCGGTATAACCGATGATCGGCGCAAGCATTTCCCCCTCGACATACAAACGCACCGGGGTGATATCAACGTATATGCCCGGCAAATCCAGGGAGTGGGTTTCAATCAGGGCGACTTTTTCCATACTGACATTCTTATCTAACTTAATCGGAAGATAGGGCTGCGCGTTCCTCAAAACGGATTGGTCGAAAGGCAGTTCCATAGCTTTGCTTTTGTAGAGTTCCCTGAGCTTTTCCACGGACAGCTCACTGGCCTTCGTTCTGTTCGGTATGTAAAGAACATCAAAGGAAGGCCGGTTATCCACGAGGACAAATCCGTTTCTATCCATAATCAGTCCGCGCAAAGGTTTTATCTGTCTGAAACGGACGGAATTATTTTCCGATTTCTTCTTGAACTCCTCCCCTTTGATGATCTGCAGATAACCCATCCGCAACGTTAGAACACAAAACGCAAATAACAACACGCCGATGGCGATTCTTATTCTTTCTTTAAATTCAGCAGGTTCCTGACCGTTAAGCATATATCACACCCTCTGTTCGTAAGGAAATATCCCCGCCTTATCCATCATATAAAAAAACAGCGGGGAACAGAGTCCAATCACCAATGCCTGAGCTAAAAACATCAAAAAAACGCCATTCAGAGGATCAATATCAAAGATCAGATAGTACAGCATCATCAGGACAAGTTCTTTTACCAAAGCGCATAAAAAAGCGAAAAGCACGATGACGTGTATTTTTTCCGTATCCAGCCATTCCGAGACAAAAAATCATATAAACAAAAGCCGACAAACCCGGCAATACCCCTCCGATGTAATCAAACATCAGTCCGATAATAAAAGCCAGCACGACGCCCCGGATCAAATCAAGCCGGAATCCGGCATAGATGACCGCCATTAAAGATATTTCAAACACAAAACGGTTTGAGAAAATTATATCCGTTATGATTGATTGCATCGCGATCAGCAATATGGATAATACCGGAAGTGTCAGATAATAAATCATTTTACTTAATTAATCCGTCTGTTCCGACGACAAGATCAGAACTTCCTCCAATTTGGAAAAATTGACAAACGGGGCAACCTTAATTTTCAGAAACAGACCGGCATCCTGTCGGTCAACACGGATGACCTTCCCGATCAGCCATCCTTTGGGAAAGACGCCGCTCATCCCTGATGAAACAACAATATCGTCCTCC
>JASEHT010000339.1 GCA_030018675.1 Smithella sp. | reverse complement strand
CGTTTGGGTGAGAATGACGTCGCCGGGGCCGGCCTTTTACTGGTCGGAGAGAGTGGGCCGGAACAATCAAAATTTTCCGATGCCCAAATTTCGAACAATGTTTGAGGGTTCCCCCGAGATGGCAACGCATCTATTGCAGGATGCGGATAATTATTTGACGCCATTCGGGAAGTTTCTGCGAAGAACAAGCCTTGATGAACTTCCGCAATTATGGAGTGTGCTCAAGGGTGATATGAGCCTCGTCGGACCGCGCCCGGCGCTTTTTAATCAGGATGACTTAATAAAATTAAGAACGGAGAAAAACATCTCTGCGCTAACACCCGGTATTACCGGTTGGGCGCAGATAAACGGCAGAGACGACTTGCCGATTCCGGTTAAAGTGTCTTTTGACGAGTACTATCTTCATCATCAGACTTTTTTATTTGATCTTGAAATATTATGGAAAACCTTTTTCAAAGTTCTCAAAAAAGAAGGCGTCGCTCATTAATGATAAATGTGCATCCGCAATTGAAGAACCCGAAATTTTATTTTATGATATTGACCGACGCGGCCTTTTTTGCGCTGGCCATCGTCATCGCCTATGGGTTCCGCTTTGAGTTTTCTTTAAGCCCCGAAAGAATTCAGCAAATCAAAAGCCTGATCGTCTGGGTTGTTCCCCTGAAGCTCATTTTATTTCTTGCGTCCGGACTTTACCGGGGTATGTGGCGATACACGGGAATTCACGATTTCTGGCTTTTGGCCCGCACCACCGTTTTGTCCACTTTGCTGATCGTATCCGTCATTCTCTATATGACCCGCTTTGAGGGTTATTCCCGGGCTGTGTTCATTATGGACGGTTTTCTCACCTTCTTGTTTGCCGGCGGGGTGCGGATGCTGATCCGCACCTATTACGCGTCCTACGCCAATGCGATGAAATTTCCCGGTTTTGCCGACGCCATCCATTTGAAGAAGATTTTGATTATCGGCGCGGGCGATGCCGGCGAAAAAATATTGCGCGAGATCAAGGAAAACTATCTGCTGGATTATGAGGTCGTGGGTTTTGTCGATGATGATCCGGCGAAACAGGGCAGATCCATTCACGGCGTCCGGGTGCTCGGAAACATTCAAAGAATCGACAAAATTGTCAGTAAAAAAGATGTTCAAGAAATGCTGATTGCCATTCCTTCCGCCAGCGGCGATCAGCTGAGAAAAATCGTCGAAGGCTGCAGAAAATGCAACGTGTCTTATAAAGTATTGCCGGGCATCGGTGAACTGATTGACGGAAAAGTCAGCGTCAAGATGCTGAGAGACGTCAATTATGAAGATCTTCTGGGGCGCGCGCCGGTGAAGCTGGATATCACCGGTATCAGCCATTATCTGGACGGAAAGACGATTCTGATTACCGGTTGCGGAGGGTCAATCGGGTCGGAAATATGCCGACAGATCATCCGGTTTCATCCTCGTCAGCTTGTGCTTCTCGATGCGAGCGAACTAAATCTTTTTAATATCCAGATGGAAATGGAACACTCCAGATCATTGTGCGCCTATCAAACAATTTTAGGCAATGTTCAGGATGAGCGTCTGATGAATGACCTGTTCGACAGGTACCAACCTCAAGTTATTTTTCACGCCGCGGCGTACAAGCATGTTCCCATGCAGGAAAAAAATCCCTGGGAGGCCGTCTTCAACAACATCATCGGCAGCCGGGTCGTCCTGGATGTTGCGATCCGGCAGCGCGCGGAATGTTTTGTGCTGGTTTCCACCGACAAGGCGGTGCGTCCCGCCAACGTGATGGGAGCCAGCAAGCGGATCGCCGAACTGATCTTGCAGTCCCGGCAGGGCGACGGCACCCGTCTGATGGCGGTCCGGTTCGGCAATGTGGTCGGTTCATCCGGTTCGGTCATTCCTGTTTTTCGCCGGCAGATCGAGCAGGGCGGTCCCGTGACGGTGACGCATCCGGACGTCAGCCGGTATTTTATGACTATTCCCGAAGCGTCGCAGTTGATTCTTCAGGCCGCGGCCATGGGCAAGGGAGGAGAAATATTTGTTTTGAAAATGGGCATACCGGTGAAGATTGCCGATATGGCGCGCGATCTCATACGCCTTTCCGGGAAAGAGCCCGGCGTTGATATTGATATTGTTTATACCGGGTTGCGTGAAGGGGAAAAATTACACGAG
>JASEHT010000338.1 GCA_030018675.1 Smithella sp. | reverse complement strand
TTCATTTCACAATAGCCCAGCACTCCGGCTACCGAGAGAAGCAGGCCGAATAAACCCCACCACAAGATTGCCCGTTCTTGATGATGGATCATCATTCTGAGAATCAGAAAAAGAAAGATCACGCCTATCAGGATTAAATAAGTCGGCTTCAGCATAATCAGAAAAAAGGGGGCGATGCCCAGGGCTAAAGCCGTAACGCGTTTCGGATTGTCAAGGTAACACACGAGAAGATAAAGCAGCAGGACGGAACCGGCAAAACAGAGGCTTTCGGGATTGAGGTGAACATTCTGAATGAGAATGGGATGCCAGCAGCCGTAAAAAAGCGTCGCGATGATAAGCAGAAATTTATTTTTAATGATGCTTCTGGAAGCAAAATAAAACGGGAATAATGATGCAAACGAAACAGCCTGCTGAAAAAAAATAATATTGGAAACCAGATTATCTTTCGATACGTATTCGAAAAACCTGATCACGTAGGCATACAAAGGTGTCCTGTATAAATCAATGACTCCCCGGAATATATCAACCGGAAAAAAATACGAAACGCTGTCCGAATTATAAAGAACGACTCCCGGATTAAGATAGCCGAAGTAAAACACCCTGTATAAAAGGCAAACGGCTAGGATCACACCTAAAAAGGCGTAATCAGGAATTCTACCGAATTTTCCCCGCATCTGATTAATTTTATCCATGATCCTGCATTCCGAGTTGTGTTTGGAATATCTATTTTTTTATCAACGATTGCAACAAAATATTTATTCACCTTTCGCTATTCACTATTCACTATTTACCAATTCACTATTTACCATTGACACGAATCAGTGATTTCCCTATGCTCCATCGCAAAAACATTCGGGAGATTAATATGGCAGAACGATTGAAAGGCAAAAAAGCGATTATCACCGGAGCCTCCAATGGAATAGGTCGTGCTTCAGCAATTCTTTTCGCCCGCGAGGGAGCGAATCTTATTCTAGCCGACATCAATGAAGCTGGTCTTGGACAGGTTCAGGAAGAAATCAACGGCATGGGCGGCAATGTTTTCATCCGTAAAACAGATGTTTCATCCGAAGAAGAGATAAAAGCTCTAATTAATCTCGGATTGGAAAAATTCACCGACATAGACATTCTGGTAAATAACGCGGGCATCTCCGGCGGCCTGGATGTTCTGGAGGAACAAAGGCTGGACGAGTGGCAAAGAATCTATGAAATCAACGTTCTGGGACCTGTTTACGCCACCAAACACATCATTGCACACATGAAGGAACGCCGGAAAGGTTCCATTATCAATATCGCCTCTGTTGCGGGAATCATGTCCGGCGCGGGTGGAAACGCCTACAGCGCCAGCAAAGCCGCTTTGATTAACTTCACCAAAACATCAGCCTGCGAAGTCGGCTCCTACAACGTCCGCATCAACGCCATTTGTCCGGGACTCATTGAAACCGGAATGACGCAGCCCTTTTTCGAGTGGGCCCGCAGCGCCGGCAAGGAAAATCAACTCGGCAAATACTGCGAACTGAAGCGCGCCGCACACCCTGAAGAAGTCGCCGGGGCTATTGTCTTTCTCGCCAGCGACGAAGCCAGTTACATCACCGGTCAGGCCATTGCCGTCGACGGCGGCATCACCGCCTCCATGAGCGTGCCGGGACGTAAAATATAATATTCATTGAGCGTAAAGAAAACGCTCTACATCCCTGCCGTTTATCCGAATAAAAAGTCCCCATAACCCTGAACGGATTATGGGGACTTCCTTTGTTTAAGCTCAAGCGATAAAAGACTTATTGATATGTTATTTTTATCGCTTCCAGAACAGCATCAACCCTTCGATTCTTTTGCCGTCCCTCCTCTGTATCGTTATCGGCAACCGGCCTGGTTTTACCATAACCAACACTGGTAACACGGGACTGGTCAATTCCGAATTTTTCAATCAAATATTGACCAACACTGTCAGCACGCCTTTCGGACAGCTTTTGATTATAAGCTTGAGTCGCAATGTGGTCTGTATGGCCTTCAATGGTAACTATTGTATCGGGAAATTTCTCCATGAAATCGGCGACCCTCTTGATATCTTCATGATATTTTTCCTTAATAATCGCTTTGTCGTAATCAAATTGGACATTAAGCGATATAGTCACTTTCTCCTTGATCTCAACCGGAGGTGGAGGT
>JASEHT010000337.1 GCA_030018675.1 Smithella sp. | reverse complement strand
TATCCATAAAAGTAACGGCAACGGATAGTTGCGCGGCAAGTGTTTCCGACACCTTTGAGTTAGATGTAAGAAAGTTTGTATATGGGTCAAATTGGATGGACTTGATTATAACCTCATCGGATAACGATCTTATTTATGCTTTTGGCAGCCTTGACAGTGTTTATTCGGGTTCGGGTGATGACATCATTTATGGCGGCAGTGGAAATGATTTTCTTTACGGCGAAGGCGGCGATGATGTAATTTATGGAGAAGGTGATAATGATTATCTTTACGGAGGCTCTGGAAATGATACGTTGGATGGCGGGGAAGGCGCTGATAAGATGATTGGCGGTCCGGGCAATGACACGTATGTTGTTGACAGGCTTCCTTCGGGCTTTTTAAACCTGATACCCGGCGATGAGATAACCGAATTTTATAATGAGGGCATTGATACCGTACAAAGCTCAGTTACCTATACCTTGGGCAGCAATGTGGAAAATTTAACACTGACGGGTACATCGGCGATTAACGGTACGGGTAATACATTAAACAATGTTCTCATCGGCAATAGCGCTGCCAATATCCTGACCGGTAATTCCGGCAACGATACGCTGGCTGGCGGCTTGGGCAATGACACCATGGCCGGCGGCAATGGCAGTGATACTTATCTTTTCGGCAATTCCGATGGACAAGATACGATCAATGAAACGGTTGGTTTAAGCGGTGATACGGATACGCTGAAGCTTGTCAATGCATCGACAGATACGCCGGTCATCGTCAAGGATGGCAATGATATGTATGTCTTTATCGATGCCATTAACTACGTTAAAATAGCCGGTGAATTCCAGGCGACGAACTATGGCATCGAAAGGCTGGAGGTGTCGGACGGTCATTACATCAGCAGAGCGGATATTCAGACGATTGTTGATACGATGAGCTATATCAATAATGATTCCGGCATGGATGTTCTTCAGAAATACAATGCCATGCTCAATGAAGAACAGTACCAGAATGTTCTGGCGGCAAGCTGGCAATAGAGGAAATTCTGTTCCGGGATCTGGCCGGGAAAGATCTGACGCCGGAATTGAAAAAAATCATGCAGGAATTGCTTGATGAGCATGTTTGGGGCAGAAAGACGACAGCGGGTCGGGATTGCGCTGCAAACCGCACCGCTCAACGTATGTCTATATACGCCTCGCGGTTCGGTTTTTTGCGCGCCTTGCATCTGAACTTTTTTGAACAGCTTCAAACAAGTGGTTTTTCAACGCTCTTCTGAATCCTTAATAATTCCACTGTTTAGCCAAGTCTTTTTGACTTGGCTCACAATAAAAAAGATAAACAGTCGAGTCCAAAAGACTCGACTGAACTGGGGCAAAGAATGCTTGACGAATTCTGGGAATTCGACCGCAAAATGATTCACGAAAAATATAAGTAAGGTCTTTGACGAATATTCCAGGCTTTAGCCTTTAATAATTCCAGCCCCAGAATCCGAACGCCAGAACATTCATCACTATCGGCACCGCGTATATAATGCCCACCGTCGTCAGTTTGGCCTTCATGGATTTCAGGCTGATGACCAGAATCGCGAAAAGGAAGAAGTGAAAATAGCCGAAGAAGAAAATCAGCCAGACGCCCTTAAGGGATAAATACCAGAACGGGTATTCCCAGACCAGATGACCGCCGATGTTGAGCAGGCATTCGACAAAGACGCAGAAAATGCTGTAACCGATCGCCCAGAACCATTTCTCGGGCAGGCCGAGGATTTTCTCGTTCTTGCTGTCGGATAAGGTGTGATAGAAGATAATGCCGAGAATGAGGAACATGAACATGATTTCGATGTTCCAGCCGACCATCGTGCGCAGGGCGGTGTCTCCCGGCGTTGTCCAGAAAGCCGACCGCTGCGTCAGATGCATGACCCAGCCGTTCCAGGTTTCGTTGAAGAAATCCACGCCGAAGATCGTCAGGCCGGCTAGAACGGCGTTCCAATCTCCATTGCGCCGTGCGTCGTTTATCTCTTTGGTGTAAATGTAAAAGACAATCGCCATCAGGGGAATGATGTACCACTTGATCATGGAAAGATCCCGCAGTCCGCTTAACGCTTGCTGAGTTGCTTCCGTCATAAGGCCTCCTTATAAAATGTTTGTAAATATTTTATGGGGCAATGTGTTGTTATACGGGCCGGATTATAT
>JASEHT010000336.1 GCA_030018675.1 Smithella sp. | reverse complement strand
TGCCTTTAAATCCATTTGTTTGAGCATTTCCGGCGTCAGCTTATCACCGAAGTTGAGACGCGCCATTTCCGCCAGCCTCTCATATTCGTTGTGAAATTCATTTTCGGTGAGGATTCTCTTGTCAATCGTGGCGATGGTGCTCGCCTGCTGTCCCCCCCCACCGCCGCCGAAAAACAGAACAAAGACCACAATAATGATGGCTATCACCGCCGTCATAAACCAGCCGCGTGCGTGCTTGCGAAAAAATTTCAACATAAAAATCACCTCGAAACGATCACAGATTTATTCGGTAACGATTTAACGATAGTCTTATTATTATAGTCATTTGCAAAATGCAAATTTAATTTAAAAATGAGTTGATTAGGCCAATGAAATACTGTATGAAATTCCATTCTGCGGCAAAATTATTATATGAATTTGCGAAAATACGGGGGATAAGAAATGCTGTTCGATTATGTGTTAGGCAAATTTTCCAACGATCTGGCCATTGATCTTGGAACGGCCAATACCATTGTTTATGTCAAAGATAAAGGGATTGTTTTAAATGAGCCTTCCGTTGTGGCCGTTCATCAGGATTCCAGGGGGATGAAGAAAGTGCTGGCGGTGGGCAATGAAGCGAAAAATATGCTGGGAAGAACGCCCGGCAACATCGTCGCCATCCGGCCGATGCGCGACGGCGTCATCGCCGATTTCGATATTACCGAAGCCATGCTGAAACATTTCATTCTGAGCGTCCATAACCGCAAGTCTCTGGTCAGGCCGCGAATCATTATTTCCGTGCCCTCCGGCATAACGCAGGTGGAAAGGCGCGCCGTGCGTGAAACCGTTGAGTCGGCGGGCGCCCGTGAAATTTATCTTATTGAGGAGCCGATGGCGGCGGCCATCGGCGCCGGCTTGCCCGTTTCCGAACCGACCAGTTCCATGGTGGTGGATATCGGCGGCGGCACCACGGAAGTTGCGGTAATTTCCCTCGCCGGCATTGTTTATTCGAAATCAGTCAGGGTCGCCGGAGACAAGATTGATGAAGCGATCGTTCAATACATGAAACGCAAGCACAATCTGCTTATCGGAGAGAGAACGGCGGAAATCATCAAGATGGAAATCGGCTGCGCCTATCCGTTTGATGAGATTAAAGTCGGTTCGATCAAGGGAAGAGATCTGATTTCGGGAATTCCCAAGATTACCGAAACCAATTCGGAGGAAATCAGGGAGGCCATCAACGAACAGATCACGTTTATTGTCGATGCGATCAAAGACACGCTGGAGAATTCGCCGCCGGAACTGGCCGGCGATATTGTTGACCGCGGAATCGTTCTCACCGGAGGAGGCGCCCTTCTGGCCAATATTGACGTGCTCATCAGAGAAGAAACCGGTCTTCCCATCACCATTACGGATGATCCTTTGTCAGCCGTGGCGAGGGGCGCCGGCATGGCGCTTGATCAGATCAGTGTGCTTAAAGATATCGCCCTTGAGGTTTAAAAAATCAGCCCCTGTGCGCCGGATATTCAGTGCTGACAAGTTTATTATTTGACGGCGGCCTCCGTTTTTGCCGGATGTGAATCGTCCATGACACCAGTCTTTTGTCGTTTGGGGTAGCCATCGACGGATCATTGTAAATATTCTTCTGTCAGGTAAAAATGTTTTTCTTTAAAAAATACAAAACAATTATCACCATCGTCCTTTTTCTTATCACATCGTTGGTGATGGCTTCGTATTATCTGAAATACGGGACGGAAAAAAGTTTCATAAGAAAAATCGTGCTGGAAGCGGTGACGCCGGTGCAGCAGGTTGCAGTCGTGTCCATCAGAAGCGTTAAAGACGCGTGGCTTCGCTATATGCTGCTTGTCGGCCTGGAAGAGGAAAACAGGAAATTAAAAAAGCAGATCGACGAACTGAACGCTACGATCCTTTCTTATCGGGAGGGTTATCAGGAAGCCCAGCGTCTGAAGCAGCTCTTGTCCATTACCGAGAATAGCAATGATCGTTTTATCGCTGCCAGAGTCATCGGCCGGGAGCAGGCCGCCCTATCAAGAACGGTGCTGATCGACAAGGGCTTGTCCGATGGCTTGAAGAAAGGGATGCCGGTTATTGCTCCGCCGGGACTGATCGGGCGTCTGGTTGATGTGTCCTGGACGGTTTCCCGCGTTCTTTTGTTTCATGATGAGAATAG
>JASEHT010000335.1 GCA_030018675.1 Smithella sp. | reverse complement strand
TTCTGGAGCGCGTGCAAAATAAATTTAAACTGGATGCCGTGATCAAGAAAAGAGGGCGACCGCGGAAAGAAATTAAGCGATAAACCAAATAAATAGAACCGTCCCCTTTATTTTCTTTATTTCTTTATTTCTTTATTTACTTTATTTACTTTATTTACTGTTTAATGACGGAACCCCACCCAGTTTCCATCCCATCGTGCATTGAGTTCGAAGGGATCGTCGGATTTATACCAGTAATCTTCTATAAAAAGGTTGAATGCAACCTTCTGAATAAAACAAATATCGGGGTTGCTGCTGTCTATCGCTACACAATCGCATTGGTTTCCTTTGTGATTCAGATCATTCGGATCCATGAAGTACACGACATTCTCGGAATGATTATAACCGATCACCAGCACGTAATGGCCGGACAAGGAGATCCCAAGAACCGGCGATCTCCACAGATGCAGCAGCACCGGGGAACCGCTATTCAAGAACGGAACAATTTGATTGAGAAAAATATTTATTTTTTGTTCGGAAATGCCAGCCTCCGTTCCGGTGAGATCCTCTCCGGAATTACCTACCATCACTTCGCTATACAATGCGCTGCTCCCGGACTCATCCAGAAGGCCTTCTGCGGCCTTTACCAACGACGAAAGGTGGATACCGGGCAGGGCATTGAATTGATCATCGATATATTGAATATATCTCGCCACTTGCGAATTTTCTGTAACTTCAGATGGATAATCAATGTTATCCGTAATTTCCGCCGGGTCTGAGATTCCGGTTTTCACATTTTTCAGGTGATCGCCATAGTATTTCATAGTCATGTAAAAACTTGTCGCGACGCATAATCCGGCGTCCTGCGAGACATAGTAGTAGGATGGATTGTTCCTGATTGTTTCATACGGATGTTGTTCGGCAAGGTTTTCGGCAGCAACAAACAGCGAAAGAGCCTGTGAGCTTGAGCCTGCTGCATCTGTGACCATAACGGTAAACTGAAATACCCCTGGAGCCACCCATGTGGTACCGGCAATTTTTCCGGAAGAAGAGAGCGCAATGCCCGAAGGCAATGCCCCGCTGACAATGGAAAACGTTTTAGCGCCGCTGCCGCCGGTGGCGCTGATTTGCTGGCTGTAAGCCTGACCAAACCAGCAGGGTGCCAATGTGGTAGTGGAAATTTGGGGCAACGTGCCAGTAGAACTCGACAAATCAGAACCAGACGAACCGGAACAGCCGGTTAGCACAAAACTCATCAACAACAAGATAGCACCACAAAATACGCTAAAACTTTTTTTCATATTCTTATCATGCATTTTGAACCGCTCCCGTGCGCTTTTCCAGAGATACCCCGACCAGAACAAACAGATTTTCAGCCTTTGCAGGATGGACCCCGTCCTGCCATTGGAAAAACAGATAACTGCAACGCCCGAAATATAAAGCTGACCTGCTCTTTTCAAACCTTATTTTTCTCTGGTAATGTGTAAAAAAAGCATATTCCCCTCCCCCCTGTCAATGCTAATTAACATCAGGATGGCTCAGGCTGAATTATTATGCAGAAGTACCGGGCAGGCGGAACTGGCCCGGCGTGCTGTCCGTCTGACGAGTGAATCGGGGTTTCACACAGTATCTTGCGGCATTATTCCATTGACGCGCTAAACCTTGCATAATATGATCATCAAAAGTAAATATTTACAATAATATCAAATTGAAATGCGAGGAGAATGATATGAAGGTCAAAGTAATACTGGCCGGAATCGTTGCTTGTATTCTACTGGTGCTGTATAGTTATTTCGCTGCCGACACGATCGTGACGAGAGTAACCGACGCGCAGATGACAACGGTAGATGGAAGGTTCATGATCGCGACGGATTACCGGCCTTTTGTGAACGACGATGCCAAATACCGGTTTAAATTCAATTCCGGCAATGTTCAGAACGATGCCATCAAGCTCAGGGGCCAAATGGTAAAAATCAAAAAATACGGATGGAGAATCCCGATCTTTTCTATGTACGAAAATGTAATTAAGATTGAAGAAGTAAAAGCCACGCCCCCGGATAAAAACACGCAGTAGACTTGCAATTAATTCGATCCTCTTTGCCCTGGGCAGTCAGAAACTCTATGATTTTCCGGATCACAACCCCTGCTGCGCTTCCTATTCCGTTGATTATACAAACAACCCCGAACGCATTGC
>JASEHT010000334.1 GCA_030018675.1 Smithella sp. | reverse complement strand
ATGATATCCGGTGAAAGTTCATTGTTTTTATTTTTCCAGGCGAAAAAAAAGGCCGAATCACGATTCGGCCTTTTTAAAGTTGAGCTATTGACTACTTATTTATCGTCATCATCATCGTCGTCGAATGATGAAACGCCGCCTTCTGAACCTTCAGGAATTTCCGACTGTATAGAACGGGTAATTCCGCGTACCAGCAGGAGCATGATGAAGAACAGAATGATCATGGAAGCGATGAGAATAAAAATGACTGTCGCTGTCCATGCCTTCGATTCTTTTTCAATGTTTTGAGCTATCTTTGTTGCTTCCTCATTGAATTTATCAACTTCAACGCCAAGCCCAACCCAGCCGAATCCGGTGGGTGCAGGCATGTTAGACGCGTAGAACTTAATCGGCGCGTAGGCGACAAATTTGTTTATGCCGCTGAATTTGTACATAAAGATGCCTGATTCTCCCTGGGCAGCTTTTTTCGCGATATTGAATATATTGGGATCAAGGAAACCCAACTGAAACATATTCAAGGCATCTCTGCCGCTCTTGGTGAGCTCGTTCGCGTTTTCAGCCGAAAGGGTGGGCACCAGTGAGCCGTCGCGGTTTAATCCGACAATATGGTAATCCGCGGGATGAGAAACGACGAAACCGCGATGATCTACCATATAAGCGTAATTGCCGGTGGAAATGTCCGCTTCGTAAACTCTTTGGGCCTGTGTCGGAACGATTTGATCAGTGAACTGAGCCAGATGGCGATAATCCATGGCTAGTGAAATTAAACCCGCGAAACCATCCTGATTAAATAGCGGTGTGGCAAAGCGCACGATTCCGGAGAATCGTTCTCCTTTTTCAAAGGCGGCTTTATCGACGTAGAACCCCGTTACCGGTGAGACATAAACCTCCCCTTTATTAAGTTTTCTTGTTTTAGCAAAAAAATCTTCTTTATAGGTCGTATTGGCGGGATTTGATACATTTGTCAATTGTTGAGCCGGCAGAGGTTTTCCGTCAACGATCTTAATTCTCTCGTTGCCGTTTTTGTCAACCAGAGTCATCTCTTTATACAACGGAACTAAAACCTGCTGTATTTTATCGTCACGTTTAGCCCAAACCGCCCTTTTGTTTTCAGCAACAAATTCCTTGTAGACGGTCTCGCTCGGAGGGATAATGGTTGCGACAAATAAATCTTTTTTGCATTCCGTCAGGAAACCAGCAATTTCATTTGCCGTATTGATGGCTCTCGCGCTTATGTCTTCCTGAAGCTTCTCGTCGAGAACGTTAACGGTTCTCTCTTTTATGGAAACCCCCAGCTTAAACATGCCGTTGGCAATTAAGAAAGCCATTAATGATAAGGGGATGACGATAAGCAGGAAGAAGACGCTTCCCACATTAAAAAATTGCTTACCTTTATTCGTTTTTGACATTCCTGTTTCCCCCTAACGTTTGTTAATTTTGTAGTTAGCTTGAATCTTAAGCATTAACCTAAAAAATAACTCATGTAAGGGTTCGCATAGAGAAGAACCAGAGAAACGACCAGCGCATAGATCGCGATGGATTCGGCCATGGCCATACCGACCAGCATCGTCATCATAATTTTACCTTGAACGCCCGGATTTCTTCCCACAGCGGAACAGGCTCCACTGGCTGCTGTTCCAATACCCAAACCTGCGCCTACGGCTCCTATTCCAATGGCTAAACCGGCGGCAATCATTGCTCCCACAGCAAAAAAAGCTTTCGAGTGCAAGTCTCCAGCAGGAATCGCTTCTGTTGCATAGACAAGCGGACTTGCCAATAGCAGAACGGCTACGGAAGTGAATGCGGTTAAAATTTTCTTACCAAATTTGTGTGACATTGTTTGACTCCTTTCATAATAAAAATGTTTATTATTATTTTTTCCCCCCATAGCATAAACTTACAGCCCAGGGAAAGAAAAATAATTTCTTTTTACCCGACAGAAATGCAGTGCATTACTTATGCCAATCATAGAGGCGCCGGTTGTATTCTAAATATCAATAAAGAAAATCTACCGAAAAACTAAGTCTAATTTGTTGAGATTGTTTGATTTCGTAGCAGAATTTCATTTACAAAAAACATATTCAAAAAATATTTGAAATATTTTTTCCGGTTTGAAAAACGCGAAAATCTTCCGGCGCGTTTAATGTTTTATTCAACGATCGTTTATAAAACATTAAAAAAAATCATGAA
>JASEHT010000333.1:258-2195 GCA_030018675.1 Smithella sp. | reverse complement strand
CGAGACTTTTGGCAACCCCGCCGTGAGGCCAGAAGTCAGCCAGGAGCCTGGTATTTTTTATCTTGATGGCTTTGGCCCAGGCCGCTTTGGAAGGAATACTGTCCACGCTTAAGCCGACGGCGGTCGTATGGAGTTTATCGAACACTTTATTATTCTTTTCGAGAGACTGCATCTGCCTGGCACAAACGGGCGTCCACGCCAGTGGATGAAAAGACAACAGCACGCGGCGTCCCTTCATCTTGGAAAGGACAAAATCCTGACCGAGCTGATCTTTCAAAGAGAAATCTTTAACCGTTTTAATTAATTGGATAATTGTTTTTTCTGCCATAGAGCACCTCCCCTTTTTTTGAAGACGATACTTTCATCAGCCGGTATTTACCTGATGATTCTGAACAAGAGTTTCAACAGAGACACTCTGTCACGGTAAGGCGGATAACGAAGCGGCATATCCACTAAATTGGAACGAATCAGAATTCCCCGCTGGTGAGAAAACGTATCGAAACCGGGCTTGCCGTGATAAGCGCCCATACCGCTGTCTCCAATACCGCCGAACGGAAGCTCCTGGCTGCCGACATGGGAAACCGTGTCATTAATACAACCGCCGCCCGACGAGGTTTCTCCGAGAACCTTGTCCTGAATTTTCACGCTTTCCGAAAAACAATAAAGCGCCAGGGGCCGGGGCCGCTGATTGACAAAAGCAATCGCCTCGTCAATTTCATCATATTCAATGATGGGTAAAATAGGACCGAATATTTCTTCCTGCATCACGGGATCATCCGGAGTAACCTGATCGATCATTGTCGGAGATATATAAAGCTCCTCCCTGTGATAGTCGCCGCCGGAAATCATCCGGCCTGTCTTCAGAAATCGGATAAGGCGGTCGAAATGCCTCGCGTTGATAATTCTGGCATAATCGGGACTCTTCATCGGATTTTCACCGTAAAACGCAAGAATCATCCCGGTCATTTTCTCAACAAAGCGCTCTTTGATCTTCCGGTGAAGAAGAACATAATCCGGGGCGATGCAGGTCTGCCCGGCATTGAAAAATTTCCCCCAGGCAATTCTTTTTGCGCCATAGTTAAGGCGGGCATCCTCATGAACGATACACGGACTCTTGCCGCCCAGTTCCAGTGTCACGGGAGTAAGATGGAGAGCGGCCGCCGTCATGATAATCCGGCCGACGGCTGTACTGCCCGTAAAGAAAATATAGTCGAATTTTTCCTCCAGAAGTGTTTGCGTCGCTTCAGCCTCGCCCTGAAAAACAGAGATATAATCTGACGGGAATATTTCCCTGATCATTTTATCAATGATACTTGCCGTTGCAGGAGATAATTCAGACGGCTTGATCAGAACGCAATTTCCGGCGGCGATAGCCCCGATCAGTGGAGCCATCGCCAGTTGAAAGGGATAGTTCCAGGGACTGATAATCAATACAACGCCGTAGGGTTGCTGATCAATGCGGCTTCGCGACAAAAAATGAATGAGGGGTGTTGCCACGCGCCGGGAACGCGCCCACGATCGGATGTTTCGTATTGCATGATCAATTTCCGTATAGAGAATACCGATTTCGCTCGCGTAGGATTCAAAAGGCGGCTTGCGCAGGTCGTCATAAAGAGCAGCCATGATTTCCGGCTCATACTTACGGATGCCTTCCTTGAGCTTCTTCAACTGGACAATGCGAAAATCAACGTCCCTTGTTTTTCCCGAAGCAAAGAAAGCCCTCTGCCGGGCCAGTGACTGCGATGGCAATTTTGTCAACATACAACACCTCCGCATGGCTGTCATTCTGAATTGAAAAGAGTGGTTGCTTCTTCATGTTTCAAAATATTTTTATTGAATGGTTGTAGTATATGGACAAGATGAGTGAGTGTCAAAGCATTATTTGAAAGATGTTTATTGATGCGTTCTGTTCGACTATTTTTTATCTGAATTCATTA
>JASEHT010000333.1:0-248 GCA_030018675.1 Smithella sp. | reverse complement strand
ATGTCACGGCCGCGTTTTGATAAGCGACAACATTGCGGAAAAAGCAAGTCGACAGGCCATCGGTCATCCAACCTGTTTTTAAATAAGATGCGTCCCCAATGATTTACCGGCCTGCCGCAGAGCCTTGTCGATGACCTGATGCATGTCATAATACCTGTATTCGGCAAGCCGTCCGCCGAAAATAACGTTTCTTTCTTTTTCTTGTGTCTGTTGATATTTGGCCATGATGTCCAGGTCGGATTTCAGCC
>JASEHT010000332.1 GCA_030018675.1 Smithella sp. | reverse complement strand
ATTTTCCACTTCCGGCTGAACCGTCTTGTTTTCAAACGGTTTTATGTAAACATTACGAATAAGGCTGTCAATATTTTCACCGCGCGGAGCAAGGGAGTAACCACAGCCAAACAAAATGACGCCTAAAAAACAAATTAAAGCGATTTTAATTTTCAAATTACTTTTCCTTTTTATCATAATAACACTGCTTGTATCTTTTAAAAACTTTACCTCATGTCATTTCGAGGAGCAAGGCGACGAGAAATCTTTCTTTTATGTCATTACCCTATAAGATTTCTCCCTTCGGTCGAAATGGCAAATCGATAATAATGCAAAACCCTCACCATTATTTCATTACTGAGCAACGACGATATTCACCAGCTTCTTCGGCACGTAAATAACTTTTTTGATCTGCATTCCGGCCGTCATGGATTTAATTTTTTCATCCGCCAGCGCGTCGGCTTTGATTTTTTCCGGATCCTCATCCACCGGCACGGTCATTCGGCTGCGCAGTTTGCCGTTGATCTGCACGACAATCGTCATTTCTTCTTCGCTGGCTATTACTGGATCAAATTCCGGCCACGCGACATCGGAGGCTAAAGTTTTATGGCCGAGCAATCGCCAGAGCTCTTCCGTAATATGCGGCACGATCGGGACAAGCAGAATTATGGCCGCTTCCAGCGCCTCACGAACAACGGCCAGCGCAATCTTATCATCACTCGTGGGACGTTTAACCTGATAGATGGTATTCACCAGCTCCATCACGGCGCTGATGGCCGTGTTGAAATGGAAACGGTCTTCGATATCAACGGTCACCTTGCGGATTGTCTGATGGGTTTTGCGCCTGAGAGCCTTTAAATCATCTTCCAGTTCAACAACGCCGGAAAGAAGTTCAACCTTTTTGATGTCATTCAGATATTCTTCGACTATGCGCCACAGGCGTCCTAAGAAACGGAAAGAACCATCCACGCCCTGTTCGCTCCACTCCAGATCCTTTTCCGGCGGGGCCGCGAACAGACAAAAGATACGCGCTGTATCCGCGCCGTATGTTTTAATCAGAGAATCGGGATCAATGACGTTCTTGAGCGACTTGGACATCTTTTCGGTCTTGCCGATGATGACTTCTTGTCCACAGATGTGACATTTGCCGTCCGCCGCCTGCTCCGGGAAAAGAAAGCCGTGCTCTTTGCACTTCATCGTTTCCTTGCAGACCATGCCCTGCGTCAGCAGATTGGTAAAGGGTTCATCCACGCCGATCACGCCGAAATCGCGCAGAACTTTGGTGTAAAAACGCGAATAAAGCAGATGCAGAATGGCGTGTTCAATGCCGCCGATGTACTGGTCCACCGGCATCCAGTAATCCAGTTTTTTGCGATCGAGGCCGGGCTTGGTGTCGCAATCCGGACAGCAATAGCGGTCGAAATACCACGATGATTCCACAAATGTGTCCATCGTGTCCGTCTCGCGCGCGGCCAGACCGCCGCATTTGGGACACGTTGTTTCAACAAATTCTTTCGAAGCCGCGAGCGGCGAGCCGCCTTCACTGCTTAATTTAATATTTTCGGGCAGCACAACCGGAAGATCTTTTTCATCAACCGGAACGATACCGCATTTATCGCAGTTAATCATAGGAATAGGCGCGCCCCAGTAACGCTGGCGGGAAATACCCCAGTCGCGCAGACGGTACTGAATGGTGCGCTTGCCCTTCCCTTCCTTTTCCAGAAAATCGGCGATGGCTTCCAGAACCTTTGTGTTTTCCATACCGTTGAACTGGCCGGAGTTCACCAGAACGCCTTCGTCCACATAGGCTTCCGTCATCTTCGCCGCATCGAGCGTTCTGTCTTTCGGTGAAATGACCACAATCAGCGGCAGATCAAATTTTTTGGCAAACTCGAAGTCGCGCTGATCGTGCGTGGGCACGGCCATGACACAGCCTGTGCCGTAATCGGCCAGAACGAAATTGGCCGCGAAGATCGGCATTTTCCAGCCGGTGACCGGATTGAGACAGTAGGAATCCAGGAAGAGACCTTCCTTTTCGTAATATTCGGAAGTCCGCATCAGTTTGTCCTGCTTTTTGACTTTTTCGACAAACATCTGCACATCTTTTTCAATGGTCTTGCCTTTGGTCAGTTCCGTGACCAGCGGATGTTCCGCAGCCACCAGCATGAAGGTCGCGCCGAAAAGCGTGTCCTGACGGGTGGTGAATACTTTAATCGCG
>JASEHT010000331.1 GCA_030018675.1 Smithella sp. | reverse complement strand
TTCAATTTCCTTCGGCGTTCTCCTTGATCCTGGCTTGGGCCCTCTTTTCTCCGGCAACACGGACAAAGGATCTTTCTTTGACTCAATCCACCTCGTGTAATACCGGCGAAGTTCCTTGGGCGATATATGATGAGCTTCACATAGTAATTTAACGCTCTTAAATGCCCTTGGTATTATTTTGGCTCTTGTTTTTTCGTACTCCTTTAATATCGGTATCCAACGTTTAATAACCACTTGTTGCTCGTGTTTCATCCGTCCCTCCTTTGGCTTTTCTACCTTTACTTATTATACCAAAAGAGTTACCTAATTACTGAGCATTAACAACGGTCCCATTGACGTCCTGATTAACTGCGCGGGCATTATGTTTATTCAAACAATGGCCGGAACGCCCTGGGAGAAAGGACTAAAGCTGCTGAATGTCGATCTGCTTTCGCCTTTGAGAATCATCAATCTGGTTCTTCCTTCCATGATTCAAAGACGCAAAGGACACATCGTCAATATTTCCAGCATGGCGGGCGTTACAACTATCCCCGGTTGCTGCTATTATGGCGCGGCCAAAGCCGGCATTGCCAATGCTTCCGAAATTCTGCGCGGTGAAGTCAAACGCTACGGAATCGGTGTCACGACCGTTTATCTGGGGCCGATCAAAACGCCTCTGGAAGCACAATGCCGCACGGAAGTGAAGGGCAATATTTATTCCGACAACATCCCCGCAGGTAGCCCTCAACGAACCGCCGAATTGATCTACCGTGCTGTGAAAAAAAATCGAGCCCTTGTTATATATACTGGGGCGTATTATCTTGTCCGGCATATCCAGCGCATTGCCAACTGGTTCGTTATGCGTTTCGCTCCGGATCCCAAAATATAGGGAGAAGACATGCCTCAGGTCTTTGAAGCCTCAAGTATCGGAAGCATCCAGATGAAGAACCGCATCATTCGTTCCGCCACCGGCGACGGACTGGCCGATCCCGACGGACGGCCGACGGCGGAATTGATAGGGTTCTATACAAAACTTGCCGAAGGCGGCGCAGGGGCGATAATCACCGGCCTGACCGGCATACAGCAGGACGGGAAAAGCAGCACGTATCATCCGCTGATGCTCGACAGGGATGACGTGATTTCCGATTATCGGAAACTCACCGAGGCCGTTCACCGCTTTGATACCCCTATCATCGCGCAGTTGAATCATTGCGGCCGTCAGACAAGACAAAGAATTACCGGAAAGGCGACGGTCGCTCCATCCGCCCGGCGCGATCTTTATTTTCTGGAGAAAAGACCCAAGGCAATTACAGAGAGTGAGATTGAAACAATCATCGATAATTTTGTGAAGGCGATTGTCCGGGCGAAGAAAGCCGGTTTCGACGGCGTTCAACTTCATCTGGCTCATGGATTTCTTTTAAGCGCCTTTCTTTCATCAAACACCAACAGGCGGACGGACCAGTGGGGCGGATCGCTGATAAATAAATTCCGCATTGTAGAGCAAATTTTTGCCGGAGCTCGCAAAGAAGTAGGCGATTTTCCGATATTAGCCAAAATGAACGCCTACGATACCCGTAAAAACGGAATGAGAATTCCCGAGGCGATAGAAATCGCCCAACAGTTGGAGCAGGCAGGCTGCGCGGCTGTTGAAATTTCCTGCGGCATGGTCAATGACGGGTTTATTACAGTCAGAAGCCCGCATTTCCCTACGGAGGCGGCACTGAGGTACAGTTATCTGCTTTCCTACCTTCCGGAATTTGTCAAAAAAACAATCCGGCCTTTTGTTCCGCCGGTTGCCGAACTCATCGTTCCCTTACCAAAACAATTGAACCTCTATAACCTCGAAGCGGCCGAACGTATAGGGAGGCATGTTTCCATTCCGGTAATTGTGGTGGGGGGCATCAGACGTCTCGCAGATATTGAAGATATCATTATTCATCAGCGCGCCGATTATGTTTCCATGAGCCGCGCCTTCATTAGCGAACCGGATATTGTCAATCGTTTTAAGGGAAAAAAGCAGACGGAATCAAGCTGTATCGCCTGCAATTACTGTATCACCTGCATGGAAAGCATGCCCTTTAAGTGTTTTTATGGGAAACTGAAATAGGTTATTGTCCGATATTTTTATCCGTGTATATGCCATCCAATGTCGAAATCCGCCGGCATTTTAATGATCTCTTGTGTGCTTATTTCTTTTCTTCCATCAATCCTGTTCCTCTATAAAACA
>JASEHT010000330.1:988-2209 GCA_030018675.1 Smithella sp. | reverse complement strand
GTACCGGATTTATTGGCCGCCGCATCTTTGGCCCATTGCAATGCCGTCAGAAATTCCTGCTGTGTCGCCAGAAGTTCCGGACTGTAAATCTCGGCAATCTTTTGTCCTTTAGAAATATAACTGCCCGTTGTGTTGACATAGAGCTTTTCAATCCATCCTTCGGTTTTGGCGTTAATGGTTGCCTGCCTGCTTTCATCGACTTCCACCCTTCCCACTGTCCGGATTATTTTCTTCATGGGCATCACGGACACCTTCATTGTTTTCACACCAATGAGTTTCTGTTGCTCGGAGGAAATTTCCACCTGGGGAACATCCTGATCAGGTTGCACTGCCGGTTGGTTTTGTTGTGTCGCCGGTTTTACCGGCTCTGTTGGATGAGAATGGGGTTGTGCCATAACCGGCGCCGCCCAAATGAGCGCCAGACAGCCGACAGCAAAATGATTGAACAGCTGAATGAGATAACCGCTCTTCTTCATTGCTTGCCTCCTTCACCATTGAGTCCGGCCGTAATAGCCTGCACGCGGGCAACGGCTTTTTCTCTTTCCACCAGTTGGCTCCAGTATAAAAACTCATAGTCCAGCAGGGTCTTTAAACGGGATAAGATATTCACGGTTTCTCCCCTTCCTGTGGAATATCCTGTCAAAGCCTGCTCGATATCCTGTCTCGTTTTCGGAAGAATTCCGTCTTTGTAAATTTCCATCAGCCTCTCCGCTGAACGGAGCATGGCGTAGTTATCACGCAGTGCCGCTTCAATCATCAATTGGGTTGCTACCAGCTCTTGATCAGCCTGACTTACGTTTGCCTCTGCTTCCATGACAGCCGGTTTTTGTTTCGATTGAAAATAAACGGGAAGGTTGAAGGTCACGGTGGCCGCCCACATATCGGGGAAATCGCCCGACCGGTTATAATAACTGCCACTCAAGGCAAAGTCCGGATAATATTCTTTTCGGGCCATTGCAACTTTGGTGTTGGCGGCCTCCAGCATTTTATGGCGCGATTTTAATTCCGGCGAGTTCTGCGTCGCCAGATGGATAGCCTCATGAATGTCCCGAGCAAAGAGTTGATACACCGGTTCGATAGGTCTCGGTAACGAATCCCCCTGGTGTCGGCCAATAACAGCCTTGAGCATCGCTTCCAGGGACTGGATTTTTTGCCGACCCATTTCTTCTTTTTCCAGCAGCATGTATTTTTCCGTTTGCGCCATGATCACATCCTGCTGCA
>JASEHT010000330.1:338-978 GCA_030018675.1 Smithella sp. | reverse complement strand
TGTTCCTGCGGCGTAACGCGCCAGGGCCAGGCTTTCCATTCGGGCGATTAAATCCCCTTTTTCTTTCAAGAGATCAATATTCTTATAGGCCAGAAAAAGATCGTAATACAGTTCCCTGACGCGGGCGGTCGTTTTGAGTTTCAACTGCTCGTGCATCGCTTCGAGACTTTCGGCGTCACGCTTAGTCATTTCCCTCTTGAGACTTCTCTTGCCGGGAAAAAGGAACTGCTGGGACGCCGAAAACATCCACTGTGATCCCTCCATCTCACCGTAGGTATAACTGTCAAAGCCGTCATTTTGATAACCGGCCATGATCATGGGATCAGGCAAACTGCCCGCCTGCGTAATTCTCAAACGGGCAGCCTCAATCCCGGCCTGGGACGCTTTTATTTCAGGGCTGTTTTGCAAAGCTTCAGCGACCAATCCGTCCAGAGTCGGATCACTCTGTACAGGCGCTGCCGCTATCAGCAAAACGCCCAGAAACAAAAGCGATAATTTTAAAAACCTACTTAATATCAACATTCAATTTTACGGTTTGAGTTTTGCCGCCACGGTTGATTTTAATATTTACATACCAGGCACCGGTCATGGAAAAATTGAGTGTGGCGAGATAGTTGTTACCTTTCAGCGTCGTAGTGGT
>JASEHT010000330.1:0-328 GCA_030018675.1 Smithella sp. | reverse complement strand
GTTCATCGGGCCCATTCCCGGCATGGCGGGCATTCCATAGTCAACGGCAACGCTTGCGTCGGTCACATTTTTTCCTGCCGCATCCTTAATGGCAATATTCATCTTGTTTGTTCCCGTGACCGGTGGATTCTTGTCTATTTTGACCGTAACCGTCAGGTCACCGGCTTTTTTAGTTATTTCATAATCTCTAGCCTGGGCAATCCCCATCCCGAGCAATAAAACCATTGCCACAATGATTAGATTTAATTTTCTCATTTTTTCCTCCATATTGTTTTTTGATATTTTGTTAATATAATCAGTTTCCACCGGATGAAAAGAGCAGTTGCTC
>JASEHT010000032.1 GCA_030018675.1 Smithella sp. | reverse complement strand
TTGAATACCTTCTAGAAAGGTTTCTCTATTGATTTTAAACTCCATATATCCTCCTTATTAAATTAATTTTATTTATATATATAAATAAATAGTATTAATAGTATGTGCTGTGGATATGTTGATTAATATAAAATATTTAATCAATATAGTTATTTCAAGAAATAATGACTGTTGATAAAATGATCTATAATAAATCATTATTTGTTGATTAACACATCCTCCAATTCCTGCACTAAAGATTTCATGTTGTTATCCACTTTAATACTATTGATTATTTTGTTGTAAGCATAAATGATCGTGGAATGATCCCGACCACCGATTTTCTGACCAATATCAGGGAATGAAAAATTTGTTAATTTTCTCGATAAATACATGGCAATTTGACGCGCAAAAACTATATTTTTATTCTTATTATGGGCTTTAATATCTGAAATTTTAATATTCAATTTTGACGATACGCATTTGATAATATCATCGATACTTAACTCACCTTTGGAATTATATTTCACCAATCCCCGAAGGACCTCTGTTACTAACTCCAGATCAATCTCTCTTCCGGTTAAGGATGAGTATGCGCCGATTCTGACTAAAAAACCTTCAAGTTCGCGGATATTGGATTCCACATGAGAGGCAATATAATGCACAACATTGTGGGGTAATTGAATATTATTTTCCTGAATTTTCTTTTCAATAATCGCTACTTTAGTTTCAATTTCCGGTGGTTGAATATCCGCGATCAGTCCCCATTCAAAACGTGAACGCAGTCTGCTTTCCAGATTCGGAATATCCTTGGGAAATTTATCACTGGACACAACGATTTGCTTGCCGGAATCCTTTAAGGTGTTGAATGTATGGAAAAACTCCTCCTGCGTTCTTTCTTTCCCCGCCAGAAAATGGATATCATCGATTAATAAGCAACCGATATTGCGATACTTTTCGCGGAATTTGGGCATTCGGTCGTACCGGATGGAATTTATCATTTCGTTCATAAATTCTTCCGCGGAAACGTACATAATATTAAGTGAAGGATGGAGAGAGGATGCCATCAAGCCGATAGCATTCAATAAATGAGTTTTTCCCAGTCCCGACCCTCCGTAAATAAATAAAGGGTTATAATTTTTAGCCGGCTGTTTAGCTACGGCGATAGATGCTGCATGGGCAAATTGATTGCACGAACCGACAACAAATCTGTCAAAGTTATAATTATTATTGAGAAAGGATAAAGTTTTACCCTTAACGCCGGCAGGCGAGGGTGAACTTTTGCTTGAAGATGCTTGTATTTGTGCGCTTTCCGTTGATTGTTCCTGGTGTTTTAATAAAACAAATTCAATCTCTACATCGATCCCGGCGGCATCTTTGAGGGACTGCTTGATCGTGGAAGAGTAATTATCCACGAGCCAATCCTTGAAAAATTTATTGGGAACGGCTAATTGTACACGCTTATCTTCCATAGCAAGAATTTTAATCGGTTTGATCCATGTATCAAAATTCTGCCGGCTGATTTTTTCCTGAATTAAATTAACCGTTTTACCCCAAAATGCGTCCATGCCACAGTCCTTATAAACATACTTATCAACAACTGTTGATAAGTAATATACCTTATTTCAAATCATCCAGGATTAATCCACTTAAACGATTCAATTCATCCATGGATAAGTATCGAATTTCAATCACTCCTTTATTCGCCAAGCCGTTAATTTGTACCCTCGCCTGTAATTTCGCGGATAAAGCTTTTTCCAAATCATTTAAAAACCGGTCTTTTTTAACCGGACCTTTTTTAACAACCGGAAGGTTTTTTGATTTTTGAATCAAACGTTCCGTTTCCCGCACGCTCAAATCTTTCTTGAGGATCACCCCTAGCGCTGTGAGTTGTTCCTCAACAGAGACACATGACAACAAACAGCGGGCATGTCCAGCAGAAATTTTATTTTCAACTAAAGCGCTTTGAGCTTTTACCGGCAATTTCAGCAGCCGAATGGTATTGGCGATGGTGGAACGGTCTTTGCCCACTTGTGACGCGATGTCCTCCTGGGAAAGATTAAATTTTTCACTTAACGTCACATACGCGCCTGCTTCTTCGAGAGGGTTTAATTCCTCCCTTTGAATATTTTCAATCAAAGAAATTTGCGCCGCTTCCATATCAGAGGCTTCCCGAATCACGATAGGAATCTCTTTCAGTCCCGCCGCTTGAGCCGCTCGCCAGCGCCGCTCTCCGGCAATGATTTCATAACCCTTATCCTGCTTGCGAACGATAATGGGTTGAATGATGCCGCTTTGTTTAACCGAGGCGATCAGTTTTTTCTGTTGTTCATCGTTGAAATGTTTACGGGGCTGGTACCGGTTGGGCCGCAGTTCCTCGATGCCGCAGGAAACATTTTTTTTCTTGTCGGAGTCGTTGTTTAATAAATCCGGGAAAATTGCGCCGAGCCCTTTCCCGAGCACATTTTTTTGCGCCATTACGTTCCCCCTTGAATAATTTCCCTGGCTAATTCCATGTAAGCCAGCGCGCCGCGCGATTTAATATCGTACAGAATAATCGGTAATCCGTGGCTGGGGCTTTCCGAAAGCCGAACATTCCGCGGAACGACCGATTTAAAAACTTTATCCCCGAAGTGTTGCCGCACATCATCGGAAACACGATGGGCCAGAAGATTGCGTTGATCAAACATCGTCAGCAAAATTCCACCCAATGCGAGCCGTGGATTCAATTGAGACTTTACCAGTTTGACCGTATTGAGCAGATATCCCAATCCCTCCATGGCGAAATATTCACACTGCATCGGCACAATCAAAGAATCGGAAGCCACCAGCGCATTAACGGTCATCACCCCCAGAGAAGGAGGACAATCAATTACAATGAAATCATATTCTTTGTCCAGAGCGTTTAATAAATTTTTCAGCCGCCATTCTTTGTCTTCCAGACCGACAAATTCCACCTCAATGCCAATCAAATCCTGATTAGAGGGCACGAGATCCAAATGAGGAATCATGGTGCTGAGAATGACATCTTTCAGCGGAACCTGGCCGATCATGGCGTGATATAAATTCGCCGTCTGAAACGTGTCCCGATTCGCTCCCAGCCCGCTGGTGGAGTTGCCCTGAGAATCACCGTCAATCAGCAACGTTTTTTTTTCAGCCGCCGCAAGCGAAGCAGACAAATTTATAGCGGTCGTCGTTTTACCGACCCCGCCTTTTTGGTTGGCTATGCATATAATTTTATTCATTATTTTATTGGGTGACGCTGCATAAATTCTTTTGTAGGAATTGTGGATAGCACTAACATAAAAAAGTGCTTTTTAGAAGGGTTTTTTAAGGTTTCCCGATAATAATTTTACGCGGTATTTCCAGAAAAGACAATTCTATATCATGTTGAATTAATTCATATTTTTTAAAATCATTTTGCGCCTCCAACGACTGTTGAATCTCTTCTTCAACGTTGGGTCCCTTCCAGGCAATAAATTCGCCGTCCGGCGTGAGAAAAAATCCGCCCAGCGCTTGCAGGGCAGGGAGTTTTAACGCCGCGCGCGAAACCAAAAAATCAAACTTTTCCTTCCAGGCATTGTTCCGGATGATATTTTCAAAACGGTCGTGCAGGACCACAACATCGGAAAATCGCAACAGCCGCAGGATGTGTTTGAGAAAAGAAACCTTCTTCCTGTTCGCTTCCAGCAAATGAACCTTCAATCGGGGCTGAGCGATTTTTAAGGGGAGGCCGGGAAATCCCGCGCCGCAGCCGATGTCGATGATGCGGGCGTCAGGGTTGGCCATGAACGGCAGAGCGGTCAGAGAATCCAGGAAATGACGAGTGATAATTTCCCGGGAGGATTTTTCAGAAATTAAATTTGTTTTGGCGTTCCATAACAGGAGTTCATTTTTATACACTGTGAACTGCGCCAGTTGCGCGTCATTCAGGTCAATGTTCATTTGCCGCGCGTTTTCGCGAAACATAAAAATTTCATCGTCCATGGTAAAAAAATAACAAAAAAAACCATTCCCGGCAAATGATAAATTACGATCATTGCCCGGCATGCCTGTTGGCCAGGTTCCACCGGATCAACATTTAGTCATTGTTGAAATTGTCAAAAATAGCTAAAAGGTTGATACAGGTTCATGTATCAACGGAATATCAGATCAAGACAGGAGGAGGCGATACAGATGTTTGAACATTTTTTTAAACCGATAACGCGTTGGGCGATCATATTTTCGCTGTTGTCTTGGATATGTCTGATGGCTGCATGTTCCCCCGCGAAAGATGAACCCGGAAAGGATATGGCCAGTCCCGATCTTTTAAGCGACCAGTGCGAAAATATGATCGGCGAACCAAGAGTCGAACAGGTGTCCGAACATGTATGGCTGGCTATCGGTTATGACCTGGCCAGCGTCATTCTCATCCATACCCCGGACGGTAATATCATCGTTGACACGGGCATGAGTCCCTCCCGGGCCGAAATTATTAAAAAAGCTTTGGCGGAAAAAGCGCCGCACGGCAGGGTCAGAGCAATCATCTACACACACAGCCACATTGATCATGTCGGCGGAGCGTCTGTCTGGAAAGAGCCGGATACCCGCATATGGGCATCGAAAAATTTTCTGGACAATCTATTTAAGCAATATGCCCTGTTCGGTCCTATCGAAACGATTCGCGGCAAAAGACAGTTCGGCGAAGATGTCTCTGAAAAAGAATTGCCCTGCTCGGCGATCGGCCGCAAGGCCAATGTGCAGGCCGCCCTGGAAAGCGGGTTACGTCTGCCGACGGATACTTTTTCCGGTCGCCACACGCTCAATATCGGAGGGCTGGAAATCGAACTGACCGAAGCGCACGGAGAGACGAGCGATCATTTATTCGTTTGGATACCCGCGGACAAAACGCTGCTCGCGGCGGATAATTTTTACCGGGCGTTTCCGAATCTCTATACCATTCGCGGTACCGAATCCCGACCGGTGGATGCCTGGATCAAGGCGCTTGATGCCATGCGCAGAAAAGAAGCGGAACATCTTGTCCCCCAGCATACAACACCGATCCATGGAAAAAAGGAAATTGCGGATGCCCTGACCCATTACCGTGACGCGATTCAATGGGTTCGCGACGACGTGGTGCGGAGGGCCAATAACGGTGAAGATCTAAACGCGATCGCCGAAAATATAAAGTTGCCGGCGCATTTGGCCGGTAGCGCTTACACCCGGGAACTGTACGGTCAGGTCGACTGGTCAGCCAAAGGCATTTATACCGGCGCGCTGGGCTGGTTTGACGGAAGGGCGGAGGCTTTGTATCCCCTCGCCGTCAAGGACGCGGCACAACGCGAAATCCATTTAATGGGCGGGCCGGATAAGGTGCTCAAGCTGTCTGAACAGGCGGGGAAGGACGGAGATTTCCGCTGGGCCATTCATTTACTGACGAAACTGAAAGACAGCGACCTGCAAAACGGGAAAACCCAAAAGGACATTGATACCAAACTGGCGGACCATTACGAAAACCTGGCTTCGGACATTGCCAACACCAATGGCCGCGGCTACCTTCTTCAGACGGCCTATGAGTTGAGAAACGGTTTTTCCAAACCGAAAAACGCCAGGCTCAGCGAAGACGTCGTGGCCGGAATTCCGCTCGACAAAATATTTGCCATCATGGCGACAAAGCTCATCGCCGATAAGGCCATGGATGTTCACGAATCGGTCTTGTTCGTTTTTCCCCGTGAAAAAAGGCAATTCGTAATCACGGTCAGAAAAGGTGTGGCCGAGGTTGTGGAAGGGGACGCGCTGCCGGGAACGCCTGAACCGCTGGCGGAAGTGACCATGGATGAATTGACGTTCCGCAAGGTGGCCACGAAGCTTACGTCTGCCGCGGCCGCTGTCGCTTCAGGCAAGGTGAAGATCAAGGGAAGCAAGCTGGGCTATTTGAAATTCATGTCGCGCTTCCAGCGATAAAAGGCCATGTTTTTATTGACGGGAAAATATCAAAAAAAGAAAAGCTAAAAAAACCAGAATGTGAGCGGTGATCACAGCGAGTCGATGTCGCTGATAGAATTCATAGGCTTTCTGAATGCGTTTCAACCCGCCGAACAGACCCCGAATCCATGCGAGCCAAGGATATTTGTAATTGTCAGAGGTAAAATTTTTTTGAAATGCGCACATGGGATAAATGGCATAAACATCCTCCTTCAACGGTCGAAAAAGGGTGTCGTTAACAATACCGCTCCATGGAACATAGGCGATAGTTTCCGCATATTGGCGATTCAAAGCATAGGCATGGGTCAGGCTCTGATAACGAACTTGCTGCACGCACGACTCTGTTGTTTTAGCGCTGGAGCGAATTAAGGCTCCCAAAAGAAAGACTTTCCATTCGGGATGTTGCTTTAAAAATTCCGTGCACTTCTCCAGACATTCCGGGTTGAAGCGATCAAACTCCACATCATCTTCAAAAATAACAATATTGTTGGCGCCGGCCTTCAGTCCCTGTTGCAGGCAGAGCATGTGCGATTCGTACACTTCCCGTTCAAAATCGTTGGAAACGCGGTCCACAATGACGAACTCCACTCTATCCGCCAGTCCCACTTTGGAAAATTCGTTGAAGGCCGATTGGCGGCGATCTTCTCTTCCCCGCAGCGAAATACAGTACAAACGGTCAAAAAAATCCCAGACATGAGTTGTCTTTTGCACTTTGTCCTCAAAAGATGTATTTTGTAACGAATGACCTTTATAATTAGTATCAAGCTCTGTCAAGGCATGGCTTGGAAAAACCGTTGTCCAGAAAAGCCGTTGCAGAAAGAATATGTCTCGTGTATGTCTTCGCCCATATCTTGAAAGGTGAGCGGACGTCAGCACAAAAGAGGTTCTTTTCAGGGAAGCTTAAATGATGCGGAAAAAAATTGCAGAATATTTGATGAGCAAGCAATATATCCAAAATCTCATGCATCCTCCTGCTGACCTCAGTGAATTTAAGGAGCGTCCGACTCCCCGTCTGATTGCCGGTTTGATTTTGATGGCCGTGAGTTATATCATGGGATGGCCGGTGATTGCCGCGCTCAGTGTCCTAGCGGTTTGGTGGACGGAACCATTGATTTTTGTGATTGGGGGTCCGGTGGCCTACGCTCTGTCCTGTGTTGTTTTTTTCATCGGCGCTTGGCTGGCGCGCGCTCCCCATTACCTGGGCGTGTTAACAAGATACTCTCTTCAAGTTGTTCTCAAAAAAATTCTCTGAACCGATCAGTTTTGGTCGCCAAACGTTGAATCCTGTTGAACCCATCTGATATTCGGCGAGGAACCGGTGACGGGAAGATTGATGAATTTCAGCAGCGACGGCTGAAACTTTTCGAAATATTTTTTGCTCTGTCCGGCATCAGACGAAGGCAGTTCCAGGGTCAGCGTAAAAATATTTCGCTCATGGCCGGCGTAGTTGCCCAGCGATCCGGGATAATAACCGAATCTTTTCAAGGGATGATTAGCTTCCTTACTGACCTGTTCCATCCATTTTTCAAAGGAATCCAGGTCCGATGAAGGACCGTCGTAATCAAAAAGATTCAACGGTGAGTGAGCGGATAATATTTTTTGGGGTTTGAAACGCTTGATTAACGCCACCTGAAAGAGCGTTTCCTGTTCGGACGCCGGCTTGGCTCCCGGATAATAACGTGCTCTTTTACCTTTTGCGGTCCATTGACGAATTGCTTTAGCCTGCCAGTCGCGGGTAGGTAAATTTCTGTTGATGTCAATCCCGCTCCCGTTGACACGCGTCGGTGGCTTGGATAAGAAGCCATCCGGATTCAAAAGCGGCGCAATGACAATCCCCTGATTTTTAAAAAGTTGCGGATTGTCTTTTACATATTGAGCGAGTCTGAACATCAAATAGACCGTGGGCAATTCGTCACCGTGAACCCCCCCTAAAAACAGGATAGAGTTTTTCGAGCCGGTGCCGAAAGCAACAAACATCAGAGGGTTTTTATATCTGCTTGTCCGGTGGTATTCCCAGGGAATGTCCCGCGGCTTCAGGTCGGTCCATCCGTAGTCGCTGAACTGTTTTTCCAATAAGGTCAGGTACCTTGTTAAGTTAAAGGGTGGCGCGTCGGAGGAATAAAATTGAGTAGGGAAAACCAGAAACGACAAAAGACACAAGCCCAGGCAGCCATTCACCAATATGATTTTACGTTTCAACATCGAGTCCCAAGATGGTCTTATTATCAGTCGCGTGGATTTTGTTATAAATAATCGATTTTGTCAATATAACATTGAGCCTTATATCCAGGTTGATATACGCATAACATCGTGTATAATTCCGTCCGACAATAACACCTTGAGGATTTATTATGCCGAAAGCCAAAACGAAAAATATCAGCATTGTTTTATACAAGCCGAAATACGCCGGCAATGTGGGCGCAGTGGCCCGCGCCGCCAAGAACATGGGCATCAGCCAGATCATCGTTGTCGAAGGGCAGGCATTCGACCAGGAAGAAATGCGACAACGCTCCACGCATCTGGCCGCGGATGTTCTGGAAAATATCCTGTATGTACCGGATATTGAAGAAGCGCTCGGGCGTTTCCATTACATTGTCGGCACGACGGCCCGCCTGGGCAAGGCGCGCGGGCCTTTTCTGTCGCCGCGGGCCGTTGCATCGGATATTGCCGATATTTCACAAAAAAACAACGTGGCGTTGCTCTTCGGGCCGGAGGACACCGGTCTGGCGAATGAGCATCTGCGTCTTTGCCATAGCGTGGTGACCATTCCGACATCGCGCGAATTTACATCCCTTAACCTTTCGCACGCCGTCATGATTTTATGTTACGAAATCTTTGTGGCGTCGTCTCCGGCGGATTCCTCGAAAGAGACACCGCCCAAACTGGCGCGATCAGAAGAACTGGAAGGCATGTACGGACAAATCAAAACCTTGCTCGACGATATCGGATTCTTAAACCGGGAAAATCCCGACTACTGGATGATGCATGTGCGGCGCTTCTTCAGCCGGGCGGAAATTTTATCGCGCGAAGTCAAGCTTGTCCGCGGTATTTGCCGTCAACTGCAATGGTATGCTCACCACAAAAAAACTTGACTTTGCGGGGCAGTTCCCATAGGGATTGCACCTATTGCAAAGCTTTCCGATGGAGGAATAAATATGATGAAAACGTTTGCTTTTACCGGTGCGAAAAAGATTGTTTTCGGCAGGGGATCGTTATTAACATTGGCCGCTCAGATTAAAGATTTACAGTCCAAAAAACCTCTGGTCGTGATCGATAAGAACCTGGTGCAAACCGGTCTTTTAGATCAGATTACCAAGGTGCTGATTCCCGGCGGCATTAAATGTTCGGTATTTGATAAAGTCGTGCCGGAACCGCCCATTGAACTGGCTGATGAAGGCGCGAAGCTAGCCGTAAAGAACAAATGCGACATCATCATCGGTGTCGGCGGCGGCAGCGCGATGGATGTGGCCAAGGCCATCGCCGTGCTGGCAACGAATAAAGGCAGCGCGGTTGATTATCTCGGTCTCAACAAAGTTTCCCAACCCGGACTGCCTAAAATCATGATACCGACCACCGCCGGAACCGGCAGTGAAGTGACATTTACCGCGGTGTTTGTGCGCAAAAACCTGAAAAAGAAGGAAGGGATGAACAGCCCCTACCTGTATCCGGAGCTGGCGCTTTTAGATCCGGATCTCACCTTGACGCTTCCGCCCGCCCCGACCGCGCAGACAGGTCTGGATGCCCTGTGTCATGCCATTGAATCTTACACGTCCGTCAACGCGTCGCCGATGAGCGAAATGTTTTCGCTGGAAGCCATAGCGTTGATTGCCGAAAATCTGCGCACGTGCGTGCATGACGGCAAAAACATCGAAGCGCGTGAAAGAATGTTGCTGGGAAGCCTGTATGCCGGCATCGGGCTGGCCAACGCCGGCGTGACGGCCGTCCATTCTCTTTCCTATCCGCTGGGCGGCCAATACGGCGTGGGACACGGCCTGGCCAATACGATGCTACTGCCGGCGGTCATGGCGTTCAATCTGCCCGCAGCGCTGGAAAAATTTACGGATATCGCCGAGGCGATGGGAGAAAATGTTGAAGGTCTTCCCGTCCGCGAAGCTGCGTATCTGGCGCTGGACGCCGTCGAGACGTTGATTGAAGATTGCGGCATTCACGAGACCCTGGCGCAGTTTGGTATCAAGGAAAAAGATTTTCAGGCGCTGGCCGATGTGGCGGTAACGGTGGCGAGGCCGCTGGAAAACAATCCCCGCAAAATCACCAAAGACGATATGATCACGATTTACGCGCAGGCTTTATAAGAAAGGAAGGTTAAAGAGATGGCAGGAGCAGAGCTAATCGGCAAGGAAGAAATCAAGGAAGTCATGGATGTCCTCGAGACGGGCATTCTGATGCGTTACGGTTTTGATAAAGAAAGAAAAGGTATTTATAAGGTCAGAGAATTTGAAGAGGCATTCGCCAAGTATTGCGGCACCGACTACGCGCTGGGCGTGACCTCCGGTTCGACCGCGCTTCAGATTGCGCTGACGGCCATGGATATCGGTCCCGGCGATGAAGTACTGGTTCCCGCCTTCACCTTTCTGGCCACCTATGAAGCGGTCATGGAAGTGGGCGCGATTCCGATCATGGTCGATATCGACGATACGCTCAATCTCGATCCGAATGAAATCGAAAAGAAGAAAACGCCTTACACCAAGGCGGTCATTCCCGTGCATATGTGCGGTTCGGCGGCCAACATTGATAAGATTGTGGAAGTAGCCCGCAGGAATAAACTGCTGGTTCTGGAAGATAACGCCCAGGGCTGCGGCGCGAGCTTCCAGGGTAAAAAGCTGGGCAGCTTCGGCGATATGGGAACGTTCAGCTTCGATTACGTCAAGACAGTCACCACCGGCGAAGGCGGCATGGTAATTACCAATAACAAAGAATTTTATCTGCGGTCGGAATGGTATCACGATCACGGCCATGACCATAATCCCAAGGTCAGCCGCGCTCTGGAAGGCCGGACCCTCCTCGGATTCAATTTCCGGATGAATGAACTGCAGGGAGCTTTGGGTCTGGCGCAGTTGCGCAAGCTGGATTATCTGATCGGCGAGCAGAAGAAAAACAAGAAATTCATTATGGATGTGCTGGCCAATGTGCCCGATGTGAAATTCCGCGTCAAACCCGATCCCGAAGGCGATTCCGCTACGTTTTTAGCATTCAATATGCCGAGCGAAGATCAAGCGCAGAAGTTCCAGAACCTGCTGGCTGCCGAAGGCGTGGATACCGTCTGCTATAAAAGAAACTTGTGGCATTATGTTCCGAACTGGGAACATTTTCTGGCGAAATCCACGGCCAATTCGAAACAATATCCGTTCAGTAATCCGGCTTATAAAGGCAAGGCGGAGTACAAGAGGGAAAACATTCCGCAGGCCGAAGATATTCTTGGGCGCACGCTGGTCATGGGCATCTCCGTGAAGATGAGCCAGGAAAAACTGGATTCAATCAGAAAAGGCATCGAACAGGCCGCGAAAAATATGTAACAAACCTGCTCTCTGTCGTATATTTCTCTGAAAATAATACACGGAATTAAGTGTTAAGGTTCCCTGATGGTTCGATGCGGTTATTTGGAGTTTTTTAAATCTTCCAAGGCCTCGGTGTCGGCCAGGTCTTTTGTTCTTCCGGTTGCTTTTTTATTGAGGATAAGGTCGTCAATCGAAAGAATGCGGACGTCAATTCCTTCTATGTTGATAGCGATTGAATTTCGATAGGCCTGCTCAAATTGAAGCCCGGATGCCGCGGTAATGATATCAATGCGTCTTGGCGCAACGCCTATCTGAAAAATTGTTCCATCCTTCTGAAGGTCTTCTTTGGTCAATGTTTGCAACGCAGCGCCAAAGCGGCGCAGTGCCCGCAGCACAGCGTCAGCATTATCCGGCGAGGGCATGACCCAAATATCGATATCCATAGTAGCCCGGGGATAACCATGAGCCGCCAGTGCATATGCCCCAACGAGAATAAACCTAACTTTCTCGTCGGATAAGGCTTGTAAGATGTCTCTGTAGTCTTCGTTCAGCATCGTACTTCACGCTCAGGGAAGAGATTTCTTGGGTCAACGGCCAGACAAGTAAAATACGGTCTGACGCTGTGCCGGGAACATAATTATCGTCCCGATGGTTCGTCATTCGGTGTATGGCGGTTTGCTTCCTATTCATAATTTTCAAATATCATGCCCTACAAGTAAAATCAAATTGATATTCCTTCCGAGCGAAAAACTCAGCCAGAGTGGTAGCGATCGGCTGTATTGACGTAATGCGATTTTTTTATTTTGCAACCTTGACAACGACTTTGTGGATCTGTCCGGACGAGATCAGCGGCATGTGCGCATCTTCCGGAAAGAAGATCACAAACGATCCGCTTTTTGTTGAGATCCAGGCATCCGGCTCATCCGTAAAAATCTGCTCATCAGTTTTTTGATCGTATTTCCCGAATGGATGTTTACACAGTGACCTGGGCTTCCATCCCATTTCATCGGTTCCCGCCAGGACCAATTGTATGTCAATGTATCTTTCATGCGTTTCGAGCAGGGCATCCTCTTTCCTGCGGCCATGCTCCTTAGCTACAATTGCATAGAGGCTCTCACAATCTATATCATATTTTCCCGCCGGCAGATCCTTTAGATCCAGGCGCCCAAGAAAATCAAATGCTTTCGCAAAATCCTTGTGCAAAGCCTGATAACGGTGTGCACTTTCAAGTACATCTAAAATCATGTCAATTCCTCCCGCAACGTTTAACATCAGCGGCGGCTATGAGCCTGACCGCTGGAGTTTTTGGCGGTCCGGTTTAGAACTCCATCAATTTTCCATCTTCCGGAATAATCACTTTATCGGACAATCCTTCTTTCAAAACAGCACCTCGCAGTATCGCGCGAGTCGTTAAACAATGATTGAAGGCATCCAGATGCACGGCAATGACCTTGCCGGGAGCGGTTCTTATAAAATCCAGTCAATAAAATATCCTGCTCCGGGTCCCATGAGCATGCCGGCTAAACCATGTCCATGGGCAGTCGGAAAAGTGGTGATACGCCCCGTGAGAAATGGGCTGACCTTCTTCATGGCCAGGGGGATTGTATGGATATGGTGTCGTCTCAGAGACGGCTCATCTGTGGCGTTGCAATATACAGGCACCTGTTTTTGCGCCAACAGGCGAAATCCGGATTTATCAAGATGATCAAAATGACCATAACGGAAATGTGTAATAAGTCCGCATGTTATCCGGCTTAACAAAGATTCCGAGTTTGGTGGCAAACCAACGATAGGGTTAAAGCGAGGCCTCTTGCGAAAAAACGTATAGGGCGGCAGGCTTCCTTTCGGGTTTAGGCAGGGATCGACTAAAATTCTATGCTCATGGATATGAATAATCATGCATGCATTTCGGATATGTTGTATCTTCAAAAATCAAACTCCATCAGTTGGGCTAACGCCAAAGTTAACCGGCAAGAATGCGAATCATTATTGCCCGCGGTTGAACGACCCGTTAGACTGGTGACCATTGCGCCGATGTTTGCCACGCTTAGGCCTTAGGCCGAAGCTCCGCTATTTTTGCTTGTGACCGAGTCCTGCGCGCGAAGTGCTAGGCCAAAGACCAGGTAATTGAACAAGAGCAGTACCAACGTGGGAATAAGGACGGCGAACTTTATCGTTGCTGCAATGCTGGCTGACCAAGCGTGCAGTGATTCTTGCGCCCCGATAAGCATTTGGAACAGATGATAGTTTTCTACGGCGTCAGCTGCTCCGGCAAGCCACGAAATGTAAGCAGCCAGAACGGTTACCCGTTGCCACCGGGAGGGTACCAGCGAAGCGGTGAGCAGCAAGCCAAAGCAAATTGCGGCAGGGTAGGCAAGCATGAACAGGTAGTCCAGTCCGAGGCTCAGGCCAGCCATGGGTTGTGCCACTCTCTGCCAAGACGCAACGATGGCACTGCAGCTTTGCGTGTATGCACAAAGCTCGAAGGAAACTATGCCTAGCGGTGAAGCCTCGGTTTTGAGGTAGGAGTCTACTTGCGCAAGTGCAGCGAGCGAGATTAAGGCAAGCACAAGGCTTGCCCAAAATAGCCACTTCAGCGTGTTTCTCTGCATGATGCCTCCTAGATTTTTATTGGGAACCTAACGAAAAGCTAAACCGGTGGACTGAACCCTTGTTCGGGAGTCGGGATGACAAAGGCCGTGTCCGTCGGTTCGGTTTACGGCAGAGACCGCAGGCAGTTAAGGTCGCAGTTCTGAAACATGGTCACATCCAGCTCCTCGTCGATATACCGCATGTCTTCGGCCAGCATGCAGTCTGCGATTTCGCCGCGGAAACGTCTTTTGTATTCGGCAAACAGGCGAGGCTTTTTGGCGCCTAATTCTGCGGCCACGGCCACGGCCCGCTCGGTGACCGATTGGTTTTCAGCCAGTTCATCCACCATGCCTGCGGCCAGGGCCAAGGGTCCATCGAACTTGCGGCCGGACGAGAAGGCCAGGTCGGTCATGCGCTCGCCGATCACGTATTTCACCATAGCGAGGCATCCGGTGGGCGGGATAATGGAAACATCGATTTCCGGAAAGCTACACACCACCTTTTGCTTCTGCATTACCCGGTAATCCAGACACATGGCGAAGGCCAGGGCGCTCGCCACCACATGGCCGTTGATGGCGGCCACCATGGGTTTGGGAAACACAAACGCCCGGTGGAAAAAGGTGAAAAGTGTCTTGAAAAATTTCTTCATAGGATCCGCCTCCAGCCCCATGACGTATTGAAGGTCCATGCCGGAAGAAAAGAATTCGCCCCCGGCCCCGGACACCACCACTCCGCGAACTGTATCGTCGGCTTCAATGCTGTCCAAAGTAGCATTAAACTGTTGAATCATGTCCATGGTAAAGGCGTTTTCCGGGCTGTTGTCCATGGCCAGGATAGCCACCTCATTTCTTTTATCCATCCGGATCGGCATATAGACCTCCTTAAATTCTCATTGAAATTAATTGAATTGATAAGCACTTCCACTCGTGATGATGAAGTATAAAAAACGCAATATTCTGCGTCAAGAAGATTGTGGGCCGATATCCAGGGAAGGCTCTAATATTTTCACATCATGAGGGATATAACATTAGAGACCAGCCGGGAGTTTTGAGCGCATCATGTCTTTTCGGTCCAACTTGCGCCCTTCCACAATAAAAGTTCCATCGCCAACTGCGTGAACAGTTCTCTTCTCCTTGCGTGAATGATCACAGTATGCCGCTACGCCTTCGAGGACAATGATATTGTGCTTCTTGACGATGTCGATAACTTTGCACTCGATATTCGCCAGGCATTCTTTTATCAAGGGCGCTTGGACATGCTTGCCCTTCACGGGGGTCAGCATGAACTTTTCAAATTTGTCTGTATCAGCGCCGGAAAATGTTCCCACGCCAACGACCTTATCCAGCATGTCCACCGTGGGAATGGCAATAACACACTCCTTCGTTTTACGAAGAGCGGCAAAGGAATGATTCCAGGGCCCGGTGGTCATGGCAAATACCGGCGCAAAGTCCACCACCATGGTCCACGAGATCGTCATGATATTGTTCTTCCTTCCGTCATGTGTCGTAACCAAAACAACCGGACCGGATTCGATCAACGTAAACGCTTTTCTGATCTGCATTTTTCTCATGTGCGCACAAGCTCCTATCCTTGTTTGCCCTACAGTTTACGTTACTGGCGCTGGGGCGGTCGTGGAAAATGTTTGAGAGCAGGAAAAATGCGAAGCCGGGAAAATGCTTGTAAACAGAGCAGACTCGCACACGTCCCCAGCGCACGCTTTGTTAGCCCGCTTTTCGCTCACCAGATTCTCGGAACAGCACAACACGCTTCTTAGTTCCATTGGCTTTATACATTGCTGTATCGGCATTTTTGAAAAGGATGTCTGCCGTTTCTCCATCTGCGGGATAAATGGCAATACCGATACTAGCTACTATAGAAAAAACATGCCCATTAAACTCGTAGGCTTCGGCAATATGATTTATCATCTTCTGGGCAAGGTGATTTACGTCAGCTTCTTGCTTGACTTCCAACAACAGGCATACAAATTCGTCGCCTCCCCGGCGACTGACGATGTCTTGATCGCGTACAAAAGACTTTAAACGATTTGCCACCATCAGCAGCACCTGATCTCCCGCATCATGACCATAAGAGTCGTTAATCCTCTTGAATTTGTCGATGTCAATAAATAGAACGGCAAGTCCCCAACCGTGCCGTTTTGCCTGGATCAAGCCGTGGTCAAGACTCTGTTCAAATGAGACACGGTTGGGAAGACCCGTGAGTGCGTCCTGAAGCGCAGTCTGTTGCGCTTCTTCCGTTTTTACCCGGGCATTTGATAAATCGTCGCGTATTTCGGCCAAGTCGGTCTTCGTATCGGCGAGTTCGGATTCGATGACTATTCGCTCAGCCATTTCTTCGGCGAGTTCGACGTTAACCAGCTTCAGATCATCCGCGGCTTTCTTAACCCTTTGTTCAACATCTTCATTCTGAGTGAGGGCCTGTTTCATAATCTGAACAGGGACCTTTTCTTGCTTTAGAACTTCATTTACCAATGTCAGTTCACTGGCAGCCTTCTTGACAGTTTTTTTGATTTTCTCATTTTTCTTAAGCACGCGTCTAAGCGAAGCTCTCTTGGCGGCCACGTTTTTTTTAAATCTTTTGATTTCATAAGTATCTTCTTTTGCATAGAGCGGGCTCACGCTCCGGTTCAGCGGTAGAGCGCCAGCAACGTTTGCTGGAACCAGTTGTTATGTCGTACACTGGGAGTATTGGTTTCCCCCCCTCATAGAGGTTACCAGCCGACCCGTTCCAGCCAATACAGCACGATAAAAATGAGCGCCGCGGCGGGGATGACGATGACCCAATCATTGACTTTGAACAAGCGCGGGAAGGTCAGGTCGCCGAAATCGCCTTTCTTCAGAATGCCCTGACTGAGTCGCGGGTAAAGTGCGGCAAAAAGGCCGGAACCGATTAAAATTCCCGCCAGTCCTCCGACCAGGGCGTCCAGCGCGCCGTTGCCGATCGCGCCCGCAATGGTGCCCGGACAATAGCCCAATACCGCAAAGCCTACCCCGAAAATCAATCCGCCAAT
>JASEHT010000329.1 GCA_030018675.1 Smithella sp. | reverse complement strand
TTATGTTGCGCAAACATCAACAGGCTCTTTGACTTCTTCCATGCCCATCGCTTTGACAACGATTTCGGCAATATCCAAAGCAACCATCTTTTCCGTAAGCTGTCTGTCTTTAATACCGTCAGAGAACATGGTCAGACAGAACGGACAGCCGACCGCCACCGTACCGGCGTTTGTCGCCGCCGCCTGATCGGTGCGCGCATTGTTGATTCGGTCGCCATGCTCCTCCATCCACATTCTGGCGCCACCTGCACCGCAGCAGAAACTCTTGGACAAATTACGTTCCATTTCTACAACATTCACGCCGGAAATGGCATTCAGAATATTGCGCGGCTGTTCGTAAACCTGATTATAACGGCCGAGGAAGCAGGAATCATGGTAGGTGTATGTTCCATCCAGTTTCTGGGTGAATTTAATCTTACCCTTGGCAATCAGATCGGCGATAATTTCGGTATGATGATACACCTCGTAGTTGCCGCCGAAATTGGGGTAATCTTTCTTGATGCAGTTATAACCGTGCGGACAAATGGCAACAATCTTCTTGACGCCATAGCCGTTCATGATCTCGATATTGGCCTGGGCCTGAGTCTGGAACAGATAATCATTACCGCCGCGCATTGCTGAATCACCGCAGCAGCCTTCTTCGTTTCCTAAAATACCGAAGCTGACGCCGGCGGCCTGCAGAATCTTGGCAAACGCAACCGATATCTTTTTGCCACGGTCATCAAACGAACCGGAACAACCGACATAGAACAAATATTCCACGTTGGGATCTTCGGCAAGGGTTTTCACGCCGAGTTCTTTCGCCCAATCGCCCCGCATATGAGCGCCGATGCCCCACGGGTTGGAATTGTTTTCCAGATTGCGGTAGGTCAACTGCAATTCCGGCGCAAAATCCGCTTCCGTCAGAACCTTGTAACGGCGCATATCGATGATCTTCTGAACATGCTCAATCGAAGACGAGCAGTTCTCCACACAATACATACAGTTGGTGCAATCCCATACGGCATTCAGATCAACAGCATCAATCAGGGATTTTCCCGGAGCCGCATCTTCGGCTACTTCAGCAGGAGCTTCCGCACCTTCCGCTGCGGGGACAACAGCCTTGGCCGCTGCAAGCGGTGCCTGTTCCAGCCAGTATGTCTTAATATCCTGAACCAGCTTTTTGGGAGACAAATGTTTTCCGGTCAGATAAGCCGGGCAGCCATCCTGGCAGCGTCCGCACTTGGTGCAGGCGTCGGAATCAAAAATCTGCTTCCAGGTAAATTCTTCCAGCTTTGACACACCGAAGGATTCCTGATTTTCAATATCACGGATCGGCTCCACATAGCCGACCGGTTTGAGGGACATCAGGAAATGATTGGCCGGTGTGGTGATAATATGCAGCAATCTGGAATAGGGAATGTAAGCGATGAAACCCAGCGCAATAAAAGTATGCACCCACCAACTGATCTTGTGCCATAATTTCGCGGTTTCAACATCCATATTGGCAAACGCATGAGCGAGTGTCCAGCCGACAAACGACCATACTTCCCATTCGGGAGCAACGTTGTCCGGGCCGATACCTTCAATCATCGTGGCGTGAATACGCAGCGCTTCAATGATAAAGCCGGTCACAATGATGCTGCCGATCAGCAACAACGCAGCGGCGTCATCATTGGTATTATCCGATGTGCCTTTGTAACCCAGGCGATCCGGTTTCTGAATATAACGGCGGAACCCGGCCATCAGCACGCCGATAAGAACGAGCAGACCGAAAAGATCCATCAGGAAGGAGAAGTTGAGGTAGAACTGACCGCGCAGGAAGGCCCAATGAAAGAAAGGCTCCGTAATGTGAAATTCACCGGCATCAAAAGCGGCTCCGAAAAGTAAAACGAAGAAGCCAAAAAAGATAAGTCCGTGCATGACGCCGGGATACAAGTCTTTCCACGTTTTAATCTGCAGGAAACCGTTCACGAACAGAGATTTCAATCTCAGGGGAAGCTGATCCCAGCGGATTTCTTCCTTGCCCATCGCTTTCCAAAGTTTCCAGCGGCGGTAAACACCATAAGCAAATATACCCATGGCTATGGCCGTAAACACGAAAAGCAGCACTTCAAAGCTTTCCGCATTCCAGAAGACCTGACGGCCTTCGTTTCCTATCCCTATCGGGCTAATAGCGTGACGATCCATTGATCCTCCAATATTAATGAGGTTTATTTTTTTATGAAAAAAAGTCTTTA
>JASEHT010000328.1 GCA_030018675.1 Smithella sp. | reverse complement strand
CGGAGAAAAAGGACGGCAAACAGCCGCCATCGTTATTGAAAGAAATGCGGAAGGCAGAAAGCTCGCCAAGAAGATATTAGAAAAAGAGTTGCTGGAACTGGCCGGGAAGAATCCTTTGACAGCATCAATAAAGTCAGTTCATTTCTGCGACAGTTTTCCGGTTGATGTCCGGCACAACATCAAAATAGACCGCTTAAAACTGGCCGACAATGTTTCGCGGGGGGAAATATGAATATTTTAATAACCGGAGCAGGAGGTTTTCTGGGAAGAAATCTGGCCGCCTCCTTATTGTCCAAAGGACATCAGGTCCGGAACTTCAGCCGCAAAAACCATCCTCAGGTTCAGGCCATGGGCATTGATACCGTTTGCGGCGATCTGCAAAATGCTTCCGATGTCACCGCAGCTTTTAAGGGCATGGATGCCGTTTTTCATGTCGCTTCCCGCGTCGGCATCTGGGGAATTTATGATGAGTATTACCGCACCAATGTCCTCGGCACCCGGCATGTCATTCAAGCATGCCGGGCCAATGGAATAACAAGACTGATTTACACAAGCACGCCCAGTGTTGTTTTCGATTGGGGTGATCTCTGCGGCGCGGACGAATCAACCCCCTATTCCGAAAATTTTCATGGTCACTATGCCAAAACCAAAGCCATAGCCGAACAGATGGTTTTGCAGGCTAATGATGATAAACTCGCTACAGTAGCGCTCAGACCTCATCTGATCATCGGGCCCGATGATCCGCATCTGGTTCCGCGGCTGATTGCCGCGGCCCGGGCGGGAAGGCTGAAAATTGTCGGTTCAGGGAAAAACCTTGTTGACGTCACTTACATCCAGAACGCGGTTGACGCTCACATCCTTGTCTTTGAAAAATTATCCCCCCGGTCTGCGCCGGCGGGACAAGCCTATTTTATCGGCCAGGAAAGACCGGTTGTGTTGTGGGATTTCATCAATGACATTCTGGCGCGTTATCATTTGCCGCCCATAACAAAGAAAGTTCCGGAAAGAGTGGCTTTTCATATTGGATTATTTTTGGAATCTTGGTATAGGTTTTTCAAAATTAACGGAGAGCCGCCGATGACACGCTTTGTGGCATTGCAGTTTTCACGGTCTCATTATTTTTCCCATCAAAAAGCAAAAAATGATTTTGGTTATGAGCCGAAAATATCCATAGAGCAGGCATTAGAACTGACGGTGAGGAGATAAATGCTTTTAAACAAGAATGATAAAATTACGAAACAATACGATGTTATTATCATCGGCGCCGGGCTGGGAGGATTGACCGCCGCCAACAAACTGGCCAAAAACGGCCGCACGGTTCTCCTGCTGGAGTCCCACGATAAACTGGGTGGCTTTGCCACCTGGTTTTACCGCAAGAAACATATTTTTGATGTTTCCCTGCACGGGTTCCCGGTAGGGATGGTGAAAACATGCCGCAAGTACTGGAGCAGGGCGATTTCCGATAAAATCATTCAACTGAAAAGAATGCGCTTCATAAATCCAGTATATCAATTGGAGACAGATTATACGGTAGAAGATTTTACCAAAAAACTCGTAACTGATTTCAAAGTTTCCAAAGATCAGGTTGAAAATTTTTTCAATCTGGTCATGAATATGAACTACTATGACAATAAGGAGATGACCAATGGTGAACTGATGGAAAGCTTCTTCCCCGGCCGAAAGGACGTTCATCGTTTTCTGATCGAGCCGATTGTTTACGCCAACGGTTCCACGCTGGAAGATCCGGCGATAACCTATGGAATCGTCTTTTCCAATTTTATGAACAAGGGCGTTTATACCTTTCAGGGTGGGACCGATCTGATCATCCGGATGATGCAGGAAGAGCTTCTGAAAAACAATGTCGATATCCTTCTGAAATCAAAGGTGGAAAAGATAGTTGTGGATAACAATGTCTGTCAGGGTGTCGTGGTCGGCGGCGAGCTTGTTGCCTCCAAGGCAGTTCTTTCCAACGGCAATCTCATCGGAACCATTTTCAATCTGGTCGGAGAAAATAAGTTTAAAACAGAATTTATTGACAAAGTCAAAAAGGTCAGACTCAACACCAGTTCCTGTCAGGTGTATATGGGAATCAGGGAAGGTGAGAAGATTGACGACATTGGCGATCTGATTTTTTATTCGGAAGCGGATGAATTCAATACGGAGGAGCTTCTTTCCACTCAGACAACCAGCCGTACGTTTTCTTTTTATTATCCGAGGCTCCGGCC
>JASEHT010000327.1 GCA_030018675.1 Smithella sp. | reverse complement strand
TATAACTGAAAAAAACATCTGGCATCTACACTAAAATAGCAGCAGAAATGAATTGATATTGTTCCGAGGAAAATGCAATGACGGATTTAGCTATTAATGGCGGATTGCCGGTGCGTAAGAATCCCTTCCCCTGCTGGCCGTATTTCGATGATGAAGAAATCGCAGCGGTTGAAGGCGTGCTGCGATCCGGCAAGGTGAATTACTGGACGGGAGAGCAGTGCGGTTTGTTTGAAAAGGAATTTGCCGCCTGTGTGGGTTCCAGAAACGCCGTGGCGCTCATGAACGGCACCGCCGCTCTGGAAGCCGCCTTGGTTGCCTTGAATATCGGCAGGGGTGACGAGGTGATCGTCACGCCCCGCAGTTACATCGCTTCCGTAAGTTGCGTGGCGATGCGCGGCGCCAGACCTGTTTTTGCCGACATTGACCCCGAAAGCCAGAATATAACTGCATCCTCCATTGAGAAAGTAATAAAAAACCGTACGCGTGCCATTATTGCCGTGCATCTTGCCGGTTGGCCCTGCGCCATGGATGAAATCATGTCCCTGGCCCGAAAACATCAAATCGCCGTCATTGAAGACTGCGCCCAGGCAACCGGTGCTCTCTATAAAGGCCTTTCGGTGGGGTCCTTCGGCGATGTTGCCGCTTTTTCTTTCTGTCAGGATAAAATTATCACCACCGGTGGTGAAGGCGGTATGTTGACGACCGGCAACGAGGAAATCTGGTTGAAGGCCTGGTCCTACAAGGATCACGGCAAAAGCTATCAAGCCGTCTGTGAAAATAATGATATCCAGCCGGGCCCCTCGTTTAAATGGCTGCATGAATCATTCGGCGCGAATCTGCGGATGACTGAAATGCAGGCTGCCCTGGGCCGGATTCAGTTGCGCAAAATGCCAAACTGGGTTTCGACACGCCGACGCAATGCCGACATTCTGACAGAGGGCTTTTCCGGTATTTCCGCCTTGCGCGTGACCCGACCTCCGGAAAACATCCGCCATGCGTATTACAAATATTACGTTTTTATAAAACCTGATCTTTTAAAAGCAGATTGGAACCGGGGGCGGATTATTGAAGCGATTAACGCCGAAGGCGTTCCCTGCTTTACCGGGAGTTGCGGGGAAATTTATCTGGAAAAAGCGTTTGACGGCACGAACCTGCGGCCCGAAAAACGGCTACCTGTCGCGCGCGAACTCGCGGAGACCGCAATGATGTTTCTCGTTCATCCGACCTTATCGGAGGATGATATGCAGGATACGGTCAAAGCGGTGAAAAAGGTCATGTCTGTCGCGACCCTGTAATCACCCCTTTATCCCATGGGATAATTCTCGTGTTCAATCTGCCACCTGCTGTTCAGTTTTCCCCATACCTGATGGAATTTTTTACCCGGCGCCGGCCGCAGGTCCGTAACGATCTCTGCCTTGAGGCGCATTTCCGGATGCAGGCGTTTGATATTTTCTTCCACGGGAATCAGTAAAGAATCGTTATATGCCGCACCCGGAACGATCTTCAAAACAATCAGGTCGGTTTTTTCCTGAATAATCTGGAAAACAAGAATCGCGTCTATCATGCTCCACCCGGGCTTTTCATGCGGGAACGCCGAGTTGACCACTTCATACATGAGCCGTGGCGAAATCTCCCTGCCGTCAGGAAGAATAATGAAATTTTCATTCCGGCCTTCCGTCAGGCGCATCACCGGTCCCTTGAAACCGCATGAGCAATCCCCAGGCTCCAGCAGGGTTCCGCGGTCTCCCATTTCATAACGGATAAAAGGCGAGGAGTAATTATATAAATTTGTGATAATCAAACGTCCCTCTTTGCCTGCCGCGACCGGCCTGCCGCTTTGATCAACGGCCTCGATCCAGACCGTCGCCGTATTCGGATGCATTTTGTCCGGATGCGCCGGACACTGCCACGCGAGATTTCCGGCCTCTTCGCAATTATAATTATCCGCGACACGGCAGCGGAAAACATCTTCCAGTAATTTGCGGACGTGGGGAAAAAGCAATTCGGCTCCTGATGTAATTAATCGGGGCGTCGGAGGTTCGATGGCCTTTTCACGCAGGGCGTTCGCCAGTTCCCAATATGCTGACGGCCGTCCTCCGATGATTGTTGGTCTGACACTCATGAGTATTTTTATTTTTTCGTCGGAAGGCATCGTGCGGAAAAGCCGGACAATCGTCACCGGTCCCATCCGTTTAATCACTTTTGTGGCATGATCTTTCCTTTCG
>JASEHT010000326.1 GCA_030018675.1 Smithella sp. | reverse complement strand
TCCAGCACCATCGGCCCGATTGACGCCGGAATTGTCAGCGCTCTGGAAGATCAGTTTGAGAAAGAAACCGGAATCATGGTGCGGCATGTTGGCGCCGGGACAGGAGCAGCACTGGATATCGCCCGTAAATGCGAAATTGATCTGGTTATGGTTCACGCCAAATCTCTGGAGGAAAAATTTATCGCTGATGGTTTCGGCACGGAAAGAATACCCCTGATGTACAATGATTTTGTCATCGTTGGACCGTCTGCCGATCCGGCAGCAATCAAAGGAGCGAAAACAGTTGCAGAAGCTTTAAAGAAAATCACGGAGAAAAGGTCTTTGTTTATTAGCCGCGGCGATAAATCCGGAACGCATGTTGCAGAAATGGAACTTTGGGCAAAAGCCGACATCAAACCCGAAGGTGCGTGGTATGCCGTTTACGAGAAAGGTTCGGAAGGCAATGTTTCCACGCTTCAATATACCGATCAGAAAGAAGCTTACACCGTAATTGACCGGGCAACCTATCTTTCCCTGAAAGACAAGATCAAACTAGCGATTCTGGTCGAAGGGGATGAAGCTCTTTTAAATTACATCTCTTTAATACCGGTCAATCAGGCAAAATGCCCCAAGGTCAATACGAAAGATACCAAGACTTTCGTAAGATGGCTGACCTTACCTAAGAAAGGTCAGTTAATTATCCGTGATTTCGGGAAGGATAAATACGGTTCTCCGCTTTTCTTTCCCAATTCCGTGGAATGGCAGAAAACGCAAAATAAATAATCATGGATTCTGTCTCAATAATTAATGAGAAAATAGTCTCATTTAAGATAGATAAAAAACTAATTTAGGAGAAAAAGATGAAGAAAATTTGGTTGCTTATGTTGTCGCTGGCGCTGGTCATGGCCTACAGCGTGTCGGCCTTTGCGGTTGACGTAAAAGTCAGCGGTGAATATTACGCTGCTGGAATGTATTTGAATAAGACTAATGTTGCTGGCACAGATGTATACGCCATGGTAGGGAAAAAAGAAATTCCTGTTAAAGCCGACCTAAGCACAGCTTTCTTTTATCAGAGAATGCGCGTTAAAACGGACTTTATTGTCTCTCCGGGTTTGACACTGGTCACTCGTTTTGACGCGATGGAAAGAATCTGGGGCGGGACTAGAAATACGGAATCGGAAACACCATCATTAGCCGTAGATTCAGCAGGAAGTCGTTCAGAAAATGAAAACATCACGATGGACTGGGCTTATATCAATTATCAATCACCGATTGGAACTTTTGATGTAGGGTATATGAACTCGGGAAGCACAGGCACATTATTCGGTAACTCATCTAAGCCTGCCGGAAGAATAAAATACGGATATTCCATTGAACCTTTCACAATCAGTCTGGCGTATACAAAAACAAAAGAACAGAGCTTTTCCGTTATCAATTCTTCTGCGTATTGGACAGATGCGGATAATGACCTTTATGGCATTGAGGGTGTTTACAAGTTTAAAAACGGTAGGGCAGGCATGAATGTAAATTACTATCGTTACGCGGACAAGAGACCCACTTCCAACTATAAAAAAACGTACTTTCTTTTCACGCCATACGCCACCGCAAAAATCGGTCCCGTGGCATTGCAGGCAGAACTTAATTACGCGACCGGTAAAAACCAGGAATATGACAACGGTATTGGTGATCAGAAACTTGAAAGTATCAGCGGATGGATTGACGCCACAGCCACCTTCACTCCCATCTACGTAGGCGCTACCATAGCTTATGTATCCGGAGATGATCCCACGACAGATAAAAATGAAGGTGTTTTGAGTGGCGGTAATGACTGGAATCCCTGTCTGATTATGTTTAACTACTATGATGTGGCTAACTGGGCAGGCAATATTTACGGTTATAATTCTTCAGTTGTTACAGGTCCTATGAACAACGCCTGGTTCTATCAAGGCAGAATCGGCGTAAAACCAACGGCTGAGTTAGATGCAATGCTTTCAGTTTCCTATGCTTCCGCTGATAAAAAACCCTATACTTTTACAAAGAGTGATTACGGTTGGGAAGTTGACCTTATCGGTACATACAAAATAACCAAAAATCTATCGTATATGCTGGGCTTCGGATATTTATTTACCGGTGATTATTTTAAAGGGAACTTCGTAGCCCCCGAACTTAACGATGATTTTATAGTTATCAATAAACTTACGCTGACTTTCTAAAATTAAGATTAAGATTTAATATTTAGAAATATAAAAA
>JASEHT010000325.1 GCA_030018675.1 Smithella sp. | reverse complement strand
CCTTCCTGATATGCTCAGGCGACTTTATCTTTTCAATTTTCTTTGCCGCCTTCCTCTGGAAGACGAAAGATGGAATTTACTGAACCGTTAGACCATTAAAGGAAAAAAAGAGGTGAAACATGGCAAAAAAACCGACAAATAATCTTTCCCCCCTCTATACCTACCAGGAGGGGATGGAATGGAACCCCGTGGAAAAAGTCATCATGGAAAGAAGGAGCAATCGGAACTTTAAGAAAAAACCCGTGCCCGACAATCTGATCCGAAGGATTCTGGAGGCCGGAAGATTCGCGCCCACGGCCGGAAACGCCCAACCGTGGAAGTTCGTCGTTATTACCGATCAGGAGCTGATTGCTGAAATGGAAAGCGCGACGGTCAAAATGTCAAAGTTGCTCATGTGGTTTGTCGATTATAACAGAAACGCCTTTCGACGAATCTTCCTGACTCCGTATACAAAGTTCATGACCCGCCTGATGCCCAACAAGCTGCATCCCGTTCCTTTCAATCTCCTGCAGCAGATTGCGGCTGACAAGACCCCCGTGTACTTCAATGCACCGGTGATGATTCTTCTGCTCATTGACAAGCGGGGAATCGGCAATCCGGTTCTGGACGCGGGCATTTGCGGACAGAATATTGTTCTGGCCGCGCACAGTCTGGGGCTGGGAACGTGTTGGATCGGCATGATAACCGTTTTAATGATGAATCCCCTCTGGCGGAAAAAACTGGGAGTAACCGCCCCCTACGAACTCTCCGATTGTCTTGTCCTGGGCTGGCCCAAGGGCGACTATGACGGCGAGGTGTCCAGGGAAGTTCAGGTGGTCGAATGGATGGAAGCCGGCGGGAAAAAAAGAATTGAAAGGCAGGGGGTGTAATGATGCTGAATTTCTCATTAGGAAAAATACCGAACTATTTCAAAAAAAGTCAGATGACTTACGGCGTCGTCGCCTTCAATAGTTCGCTGTGCAACGGTTGCGGCATTTGTATTTCCATCTGTCCGGCCCGCGGATTGACTCTGACAAAAAGAAACGACGATGCCAAGAAAAAGATTCCTCAACTGATTGAAACAGCGCCGGGCATATCCCTTTGCATGGCCTGCGGAGATTGCGCTGCCGCTTGTCCCGAGGAGGCCATCTGTATCAAACGGGGTTTTAACGCGGGGTTCTTTTTCCGCAAGTTGACACAGCAGCCGGAATTAACCCCGCCTAAAAAATATTAATACATGGGGAGATAATCAATGAAACAACCGAAACCTTTTCAATATCTTAAATGGAGCGCCAGGTTTCTGAATTTCGGATATTACCTTATGGCCTTTCCGAATTTTGCCTACTGGGGCATGAAACTGACCCGACCGCTCTACGTCGAACGCGAGACTTATTTCAATCATCTGTTCAGATATGCTTTTCTGATTCTGGGAGGGGGAATTCTCCCTCCTGAGGAAATCAGAGCCTACCGTTACGGGGCAAAAGCCTTTGTCGATAATATGGAAAAGGCTATCAAAGCGAACGAAAACGGCAAGCCCGTCGTTTGGGTGGAATGGATTCTGTCCTCCGAAATCGTAAACGCCTTTGACGCGCTTCCCTTCAATCCGGAAGCGCTTAATGTGTTCGGAAATTTGTCCGGTCAGGACGTGCCGTCCCGGTTGATGGAGGAAGCGGAAAGCGCCGGCTTTGCCACCGAATACTGCTCGGCCATCAAACTGACGGCGGGAGCCTACATGTTGGGGCAAACACCCAAACCCGCGGCGATCATTGCCGGTTCGCATCCTTGCGACACCAACGTCGCCGCCTATCAGGGAGTGAGTCATCTGACGGGCGCGCCGGTGTTCTTTTTCGACTCCCCCTACTGGCGCGATGAAGACGCCTTTGATTATTATGAAAAAAACATGTGGAGCCTAATCGATTTTCTGGAAAAAACTCTGAACCAGAAAATTAACTGGGACCGGCTCAAGCAGATTGTTGAAAATGAAAACAAGTTCAACTTTTATATGCATGAAATATGTGAAATGATGCGGGCTGTGCCGTCTCCTGCAACGATGATCACGCCGATTTTTGCCTGGGTCGTGCGGGAAATCGCCATCGGCGATCCCAACGGCACCGAAATGGCCAGACAAATGTACGAGGTCGTCAAGGATCGTTACAAGAAGGGCATCGGCGTCGTCAAGAAAGAAAAAATACGCGTTTTGTGGTGGAACCCGCCGATTGCTTTTTTTGCCTACGTCTTCAAGTGGATGGAGG
>JASEHT010000324.1 GCA_030018675.1 Smithella sp. | reverse complement strand
CGGATTTCCCCGGCAAAACTGCTGATGCCAATAGATGTTCATATGCATCGCATCGGCCGGATGCTCAATCTGACACGCCGGAATCAGGCAGATCTGAAAACCGCCCTGGAAATCACCGAGGGATTTCGGAAATGGATGCCGGATGATCCGGTAAAATTCGATTTTGCTCTGACCCGGTTCGGCATTCGGCCGGATATGAATATTAACGATCTTGCCCTATGATGTTTTAAGCGGAATTCATGGTGGATCGGCTGTTAAAATAATGTCCGGACGTCAATTTTATCATTGACAAGCCGGTTGTTTTCCATCATAGAGAAACATTTTTATTGACCTGAAGTTGCGGTGTGATATTAGCGTCAGTATCGTTTCCGTGTGGGGATGTAGCTCAGCTGGGAGAGCGCGGCGTTCGCAATGCCGAGGTCAGGGGTTCGATCCCCCTCATCTCCACCAATCCAACCCTTGATTTTCTACTCATTGAAAGATTTTCGCCAGCCGCCATTTTTTCCGGTTTTTCCAGCTTCCCTTGTGATAAGCATAGCTCGCCAGCAGAGGCAGGACGGTTGTGGCTTCGGCGTATACCATCTGCTCATACGAAGAATCCACCTTTCCCCAGGAATTGGCTTCCTTGAGCGTGGAGCTGGAACAGGCGCCGTCGCGAACATCCGCCACGGTAATCTGCACGGCGTATTTGTGCATGGGCACGTCTTTCCCCAGAATTTCGGCGCAGACAACGGTATCCTGGGCGAAATTTTTCGGCACGCCGCCGCCGATCATCAGCAGGCCGCTGGTCCCCGCCTTGATTTTAACATCAGTCAACTCCCGGAAATCCTTGACCGAATCAATGGAAAGATGTTGGTCGGGACGTTCGTGTTGATGCAGCACCAGGCCGAAGCCCGCGGAACTGTCGGAAAAGGCCGGACAGAAAATGGGGACATCGTTTTCATAAGCCGTCTGCACCAGAGAATCTTTCTTTTTGGCGTTTTTTACCAGATACCTGCCCATTTCGGCGATGAATTCCCGTGATGAATATGGTCGCGGTTCAAGAGTGTCCGCAATTTTTTTGACGGTGCGGTCGCAGGCCTGCAAATCATCTTCACTGATGTAAGTGTCATAGATGCGGTCAATGTAAAGTTTGCGCAAAAGCTTGTCGTCCACAAAAGGGGTGCCCTGATAATGCCGGAAACCCAGCGCTTCGAAAAAATCCATGTCGACAATCGCAGCGCCCGTCGCGACGATGGCGTCAACCATATTGTTTTTGACAAGATCGACATAAACCTGCATACAGCCAGCAGCGGACGTGGAGCCGGCCAGCGTCAGGATAACGGCGCATTTCTTTTCTCTGAGCATACGGTCATAAATTTCGGCGGCGTTGGCCAGATCGCGCGCGGAAAAAGACATTTTTTTCATGGCGTTGATCGTGTCTACCGCATTGATTTTCTTGATGTCAATATGTTCGACTTTGTTTTTGAGCAAATCTTTCCTTTTCATTTAAAAACGAACTCCCTTAAGTTTATTGTTCACATTTGCTTCTAAATCATAGACGGCTAAAAGTCAACTGCCGGCAACACCATCAAACGCTTCACCGCAGTTTTCGCAATACCGGATGTCTGAGGGCGGCCATCTGCACAATCAGGCTGCTTAATCGGGCGTAGCTGATACCGGCTTCCTCCGCGGCGCAGGCCATGCTCGCATCGGAGCTGATATCGGCGTTAGGATTGACATCCAGAACATAGAAAACGTCATCCCGCAATCGGATATCCATCCGGGCGTAATCTCTGCATCCTGTCGTGCGATAGGCGTCACAGCAGACCTTTTCCAGGGTCTTTTTTTCATCCGGGGTGAGCGGGGCGGGTAGAAGCGTTTGGATTTCTTCATAATGTTGGGAGCCGGGGATAAACTTCGCGTCATAGGTGCAGAGCCGCTCGCTTAAGTTTGTGAAACGGGCGAAATCCATTTCCGCCGCGGGCAGCACGGTCAGAGTCTCATTTCCCAGAACCGCGACATGAAATTCGCGCCCGTCAATGAAATCCTCCACCAGCGCAGATTGCTGATAGGTCTCCAGAATATAGGCTATTCGTTTGTTCAAATCCCGCTTGCTCATGACCACGGATTCAGGGGTGATGCCGGCAGAACAATGTTCGTTTTGCGGTTTGACAATGGCCGGAAATATTTCCCAGTTCCCTGCATCGTTCGTATTGAAAACTTGCCATGTCGGCGTGGGAACGGCGGATTGAT
>JASEHT010000323.1 GCA_030018675.1 Smithella sp. | reverse complement strand
TGAATATCATCTCAAGGGAATAAATCAGATACAGGTTAAACCGCAGATCGGACTCGATTTTCCAAATATTCTGCGACACATCGTGAGGCAGGACCCTGACGTTATAATGATCGGCGAAATCCGCGATCTGGAAACAGCCGAAATTGCGATACAATCGGCTTTGACCGGTCATCTTGTTTTTTCTACACTGCACACTAACGATGCGCCTACGGCAATTACCCGCCTGATCGATATCGGCGTGCAGAGCTATCTTCTGGCGGCTACGGTGCGGGGCATTCTTGCCCAGCGGCTTGTTCGGGTAATATGTCCTGAGTGTAGCGTAATTGATGAATCGGCCATAAATGACGAAAACATAAATACCGGGAAAGACTCAAAATTATTCAAGGGCACGGGTTGTGAAAAGTGCGCCCATACAGGATTTTATGGCCGTTCAGGTATTTACGAGCTTCTGGAAATTGATAATTCGATTCACCAGTTGATCATTAAAAATGCTGATGCCCGTCAAATTCGGGATAAAGCAAAAGAAAACGGAATGCGTACTTTACTGGAAGATGGTTTGCTCAAAGTAAACGCCGGTAAAACAACGATTAATGAAGTTTTCAGAGTTACGCAGGAGATTTAATTGCCGACTTATTCTTATAGTTCGACAACCAGAGAAGGCGTTATGATGGACGGCGTCATTGAGGCGCATGATGAAAAAAGCGCCCTTAATGTATTGAAAAACAGCGGTGTAATTCCGTTAAAAATAAAACTTCAAAATAACAGTTTTATCAGCGCTGAGAAATTCGGATTTAACTCGGCGAAGAATGAAGTGCAGACATTTACCACGGAATTATACGCGCTTCTTGGCGCAGGACTTCCGCTGGATCGCAGTTTGAATATACTTGCGGAAATTACAGAAAATAAAAAGATGAAGGATATTATCTCCGCAACATTAAGATCAATCAGAGAGGGCAGCACTTTTTCGGATGCTCTGGAAAAACATCCCCATATATTCTCCGGATTGTATGTAAACATGATCAGGGCCGGGGAGAGTGGCGGCGTATTAGGAGTTGTTCTGGAAAAGCTGATTGATTTTTTGGAATCATCAAAGGAACTGAAAGATCATATTTTTTCCGCCCTGATTTATCCGGCAATTCTTGTTGTTACAGGAATTATATCAATTATAGTTTTGGTTACGTATGTTTTACCGAAGTTTTCCGTTATTTTTCTTGACATGGGAACAGAGCTGCCTCTGCCAACGCAAATACTCATAGTTTTAAGCAACGTGATTTTATCTATCTGGTGGATCATTATTTTGATTATTATCGCCGGCTCGTTTGTTTTCAGAAGCTATTTAAAAACAGAAAAGGGAAGATATAATTGGGACGCCCTGAAAATTAAAATTATGGGTGACGTAATCCTGAAACTGGAAACAGCCCGCTTCTGCCGCACGTTAGGCGCTTTACTGAGGAGCGGTGTTCCCCTATTGCAAGCCATAAAGAATGCCAAAGACATTGTCGGTAATTATGTAATATCTTCAGCGCTGGATAAAATATCAGCAGGCATCAAAAAAGGTCAGGGAATCGCCAAACCCCTTTCTGATGCAAAAATATTTCCTCATCTGGCATTATCCATGATTAAGGTCGGAGAAGAAACCGGACAGTTGGATACTATGTTGTTAAAAATAGCCGATACTTATGAAAAAAGTCTGAAGGTTTCGATTAAAAAATTTGTCAGCTTCCTGGAGCCCGCCCTGATTCTGGGAATGGGATTGCTGACCGGATTTATTGTTATGTCCATGCTGATGGCAATATTCAGTATAACGGATATTCCGTTCTAGCAGGCTGTTGAAAAAGGTTCATCTACTGCGTTGCGCTTCGTATCTCGCTGCTCACGTACGCCAAAAGTACGCTCCGCTGCTCGATCCTAGCGTGCCTTGCATTTAACCCTTTTTCAACAGCCTGCAAAAGAGGCAAGCGAAGTCCGGCGAATGCCGGAGGAGGGTCATTAGTTGAACCGAGGGTTTACATTTATCGAGATCTTGATTGTTGTGTTTTTAATGTCACTAATCACCGGCATCACAACAATCTTTTTTGCAAACACGCTGCCTTCGGCAAGGCATAAGGCCACTGCCAGAGAATTGGCCGCTACTATTAAATATACCCGACATTTGGCTTTTGCAAAGAATGAAAAACAAATAATTAATATCGATCTTGATGCCAATAACTATTTTATAAAGGGACGGGAAATAAGGTC
>JASEHT010000322.1 GCA_030018675.1 Smithella sp. | reverse complement strand
ACGGAAGCGTTTATCGACGCGATCGCGGCGTCCCTGAAAAAGAAACTGGATGAGTAAGCAAGCGGCAATCCGACTTCCCAATCTGCTGGATTTCACGCTGGAGGAAACGGAAGATTTCATTTCCTCTCTGGGCAAGGAGAAATTCCGCGCACGTCAGTTAAGAAAATGGATTTTTCAGGCTGGTTGCGCTTCCTTCGACGGGATGACCACCCTGTCGCGCGACTTTCGCGCCAAACTCTCCGAAATTGCCGTCATCAGCCGTCCGCAAATTGTCCGGATGCAGGAATCAGAAGACGGCACCCGAAAAGCGCTGTTGCGTCTGGACGACGGTCTTTTGATCGAAAGCGTTTTAATCCCGGGGAAAAACAACTGGACGATCTGCCTTTCAACGCAGGCCGGCTGCGCGATGGATTGCCAATTCTGCCTGACGGCGCGGCAGGGCTTTAAGAGAAACCTGAAGCCGTCGGAAATTGTCGGCCAGCTCCTCGCCCTGAAATACGAAGGGCCGGAATGTCCGGAAATCAAAAATATCGTGATGATGGGCATGGGCGAACCGCTGGCTAATTACGATCATGTTCTGAAAGCCATCCTTAATTTCACCTGCGATTTCGGCATGGGATTTTCCAACCGCAAAGTCACGGTCTCCACGTGCGGACTGGCGCCGCAAATCATAAAACTGGGCAAGGATATTTGCATCAACCTCGCCGTTTCGCTCAACGCCGCTGATAACAAAACAAGAAGCAAACTGATGCCGGTCAATAAAAAATATCCCCTGCCGGAATTGCTCGATGCCTGCAAAAAATACCCGATGCCGGGCCGAAGACTGCTGACTTTTGAATATATCTTGATTGACGGCGTGAATTGTTCGCCTTCAGACGCCCGAAAGCTTGCGGCATTGCTCAAGGATCAACGCTGCAAACTGAACCTGATCATTTTTAACGAATTTCCGAACGCGGGCTTCAAGTCGCCGTCCAGAAAGACGGTGGAAACTTTTCAGAAAATTCTGCTCGACAATCATTACACAGCCATTCTTCGCGCGAGCAAGGGAAGCGACATCCTGGCCGCCTGCGGCCAGCTGAGCGGCGCCGCGAATCCTCTCCCTTCCTGAATTCCCATCATGGCTGCGCTTAAAGCGAATAAGTATTCACGCGTTCCCTGATCAGATTTTCGAAATCCCTGATGCTTTTGAATTGATCCAGCCGCTCCGCCAGTCTTACCCTCAGTATCTGGTCTTCCCATAGTTTTTTTCTCAGAGAGGCGTTGTTCAGAATGCTTTCGGCAAGCTTTTTATCCTTGATGAAAGACGTTACCGCCGTCCTCGACGTGGTTGCCTTTTCGAAAATCACCTTGGACAGACTGCTCTCCGTTTCGAAAAGCCCCCGGACGAGCTTTTTGTCTCTGGAAATTTCATCGACCAGCCATGTTTCACCCATAAACTTCTGCATGGAGAAGAAGGAATCGAATTTTTTGTTCTTCAGGTAGGCGGAAAGCGCATCCACTTCCTGCTTGAGCTGACCCGTAAGCGCTTTGTCGCCAACCACGTCGAAAAGATCGACCATGCCTTTCCGGATGCTGGTAAAGTCGGAACGGCTGGCATAGACGTCATCCACAATCCTTTTCGGTATGGTCATCTCAAACAGCATGTTGAGCAGAACCGGATCAATAATGTATTCACCGATCCGGTTTTTCAGAATTTTTTCCACATCCTTCTTATTATCCAGCATGCGCTCGATCATTTCATATTCCGGAGACGCCTGGCCGCTTTTTATATACTTGCTCTTTTTCACCATCTTGCGAAGTCCGGCAATGGTCATCGCCGGATAACGTTTGATTTCAATTTCGTTGGCCAGCGCCACGGGAATGTTACCTCCGGGATGGGATCGGTACTGATAGGTCACCCGCGTTTTGTCTCTGCCGAAATACTCGAGATAGTATAGGCCCTCGAGCTCCTGTAACCGGTAATAGCCCTTTTGTTCGGGGAAATTATAATTTTTGGCCAAACCGAAAGTCAGCAGCGCGGTGCCGTTTTCAAAATTGTACCGGGTCTGATTTTCAATAACGAGGTCTCGGTTCGCATAGGGAAGGGGCGCCTTGATCACGGCATGAAAAAGATATGTATTCCGGTCGATGGTCTTGAGGATTGTTGTCTCTTTGAATTTGGCCATCCATTCGGGATAGGCCGGGATATCGCGCATGACCTCGCCGATAACCTCAATTTTGGCATCAATAAAACCCACGCCTTTGA
>JASEHT010000321.1 GCA_030018675.1 Smithella sp. | reverse complement strand
CACCAATTACAGCCTTTGCTCCCAGGATAAAATAGTTCCCGGCGTCAAACTAAGCGCACTTTATACTTTTTATGGCCTGGCAAAAAAACCGGCAACGATGGCCGAGTCCGGAGATATTATCGCTCTGTCCGGCGTGGACAATGTGACGATCGGCGATACCATTTCTTCTTTTATATCTCCGCAGGCTCTGCCGCGCCTGTTAGTCGATGAGCCGACCATATCCATGATATTTTATGTCAACGACAGTCCCTTTGCCGGCAAAGAAGGTAAATTTCTCACTTCACGCCATTTACTGGAGCGGCTGGAAAAAGAATCGCTGAAAAATGTCGCCATCAAAATAAAAAAATTGGGGAAAACCAATGCTTTTGAAGTTTGCGGGCGCGGTGAATTGCAAATGGCAGTATTAATTGAAACCATGCGCCGTGAAGGTTATGAACTAATGGTCTCCCGCCCGCAGGTCATCACCAAAGAACAAGGCGGCAAAACTGTGGAACCGGTGGAAAGATTATTTCTGGATATACCGGAAGAATTTGTGGGGAAAATTACCGAAAAGTTATCCATCAGAAAAGGACGCATGGAGAGCTTAGTCAACAAAGGATCCGGCAGAGTCAGCATGGAATTTTTGATTCCCTCCCGGGGATTAATCGGTTTTCGCAGTCAGTTTTTGACTGACACCAAAGGCGGTGGCGTGATGAATTCGCTTTTGGAAGATTATGCACCGTGGTTCGGTCCGATTCCTCAACGAACGACGGGGGTTTTGGTTGCCGACCGCTCAGGCCGCGTTACGCCTTACGCCAGCTTCGCGATGGAGGACAGGGGCGAGATGATTGTGGAAATCGGCACAGAAGTTTATGGAGGAATGGTAGTAGGCGAGCGCAACCGCACAGGCGATATGGATGTCAATATCACGAAGGAAAAGAAGCTGACGAATATGCGCGCATCCACGTCCGATGCTACGGTGATTTTACGGCCGCCGCGTGTTCTGTCTCTGGATCAGGCCATCGAATTTATTTCTGAAAATGAGCTGGTGGAAGTAACCCCGCAAAGCGTGCGCTTGCGGAAAATGGAACTGGACGCCACGAAACGTCTGCAGAAAAGCCGTAAAGAAGAATGATATAAATTTTGTCATTCCCGCGAAGGCGGACGAAGTGCCCCCATGGTGCCCTTTAGGGTATTTAGGGTAAATCCAGTATTCAAAAAGATTATGGATGCCCGACTGAAAATCTCGGGCATGACAACTTATGGGAAAAATAATCATTTCTATATTACCAAGAGATATATGATCACGGAAATTCAGCAAGACTTCTACCGGATAACCCTGCGCATGCCCTATCGTTTGAGGCACGTCAACGCTTATCTTTTGGCGCACGGAAAGGAAATTGCGCTTTTTGATACCGGTCTCAATTCCCCGGGCGCTTTTGAAACGCTTGAAGAAGATTTGAAAAGCATCGGGTTTCGTGTCCGCAGCATCAAACACATTTACCTGACGCATATGCACTCTGACCACTGCAGCATGGCCGGCGTCCTGCAGGAAAAAAGTGGCGCGCAAATTCATCTCTCCCCGGCCGCGTTTGACGAATATGAGCATTACCGCAAAGCCGACCGGGCGGTCAATCAGCTACGGAAATTTTACACGCGGCACGGTATGCCGGCCCTTCACATCAATCTGGTGATTGATGAATTTGAAAGCATCCGCGCTTTGATCAGCGACTTTCATCAGCCGGTCTTTCTGGAGAACGGTGAAACCGCGGTATTCGGCGATTGGAAATTCAACGTCCTTTTCACGCCGGGACACAGCTTCGGCCATGCCTGTTTTTTCTTTCCCCGAGAAGGTTTCCTTTTGGCCGGCGATCATATTCTTCCCTACATCGCGCCGATTTTGAGTCCCAACATCTTTGACGACAATTTCCGTGCTTTGAAAACATATCTTGATTCCTTCAATCTCTTGGAGCAGCTTCCGGTGTCCACGGTATTGCCGGGACACGGCAGTTATTTCAATGATTTAGGAGAAAGACTCGCCGACATCCGCAATCATCACGAAAAAAGAAAGTCTTCCGTTTTCTGTGATGTATCCGACCGCCCGCAGACCGCTTACGACATTTTAAATACAATGATCGCCCCCACCGTATCCGATTTCGATAAATTTCTGGCCTTGAACGAAGTCATCATCTATTTACAGGAACTAACGGCTGAAGGCGCAGTCAAAGAAGATCCGAAAGGCGACGTTTTAGCCTATCGCAAGGATAATGGT
>JASEHT010000320.1 GCA_030018675.1 Smithella sp. | reverse complement strand
GTTTTTGAATTTCCTCGGGAAATTTTGCCGGATGCGCGGTTTCCAGGCAGATGGCCAGTTTTCTTTCCGACGCCTTTTTAAAATATTCCTCCAATCCCTTCCAGCCGACGGCGCCATGCTGTTCCAGAATTACATTGTAACGCTTATAGACGCTCTGAATGGTGTCGCGCGTCTCTTCATCGGTGACGCTGACCGAAAAAATATGCCGTCGCATATCTTCCAGATCGGGATATTTGTGCACCTGCCCCACGCGGTCAACGGTTCCTCCGTACAAGTCAAAGAAACGAGCCAGATTGCTGGGGTGGCCGACATTCATCGCGTTGGAAATACACGCCCGTGAAGGAGAAACTTTGCTGTATTTTCCGGTCGCCAGATAGATGGGGAATTCATCATTTTCATTGGTGGGCATGATCAGTTTAACCACCGGCAGCCCCATACGCCTCGCGTATTCGCAACCCAGAGCGTCGCCGAAATTTCCCGACGGAACAGAAAAGATGGCCTCTTCTCCGCTTTCGGCAAGTTGGGCGTAAGCGTAAACATAATAGACGATCTGCGGAAGTATCCGTCCGAAATTGATGGAGTTGGCGGAAGTCAGATTAAATTTAGCTAAATCCGCGTCGGAGAAAGCCTGCTTGACCAGATTCTGGCAATCGTCAAATTTGCCGTTGATGCTCAGGGCTTGGACGTTGCCGCCGATGGTGTCGAGCTGTTTTTTTTGCATACTGCTGACTTCCTGCTCGGGATATAAAATGGTGACGTCGATTCCCGCCACACCCTTGAAGGCTTCGCCCACGGCGCTGCCCGTGTCGCCGGATGTGGCGACCAGAACATTCAGTCTTTCGCCCTTCGCTCGGCAGTTGCTCATCAGCCTGGCCATCATGCGCGCCGCAAAATCCTTGAAAGACGCCGTCGGCCCCTGATCCAGGCGCATGATATACGTTTTCGGTTTTACTTCTTCCAGCGGGACAGGATAATTATAGGAATCCGTCACAACGCGTTCCAGCACCTCCGGCGGAAACTCACCGGTTAGAAACGCCCCGGCCACCAACAGGGCCGTATCGCGGTAGGGCTTGCCTTTCAGTTGCTGAATATCTTTTAAAGAAATCCGGGGAATCGTATCCGGCATAAACAGGCCTTCGTCGGAAGCCTGGCCTTTGAGCAGCGCTTCCTTAAAAGAGACTTTCCCGGTGAAGGGAGTTATTCCCGGAACATTGTTCAAATTGCGATTTGTACTGTAATAGCGAATGGACATTAGGGCTATCCTTTATGATTTAAGGATTGTTTAAACGTATTTGGATAATAAAATCAATTTAAAAATTAGGCCCCGTCATCGGTAAGAGGGTTCGACAAAACGTATATCCAGATACGCGAAGATTGACATACCATCTGATAATTCTTATACTGACAATGAGTTTGATATAGCCTCTATCGTAGGAAGGCCTTTGTCTGATGAGTGATGAAAAATTATATATTGTCCTGATGGGGCTTCCCGCCCGCGGAAAATCCACATTGGCGCTTCGCCTGAAGGAATCTTTTCACAAAAACGGCATTCCCTCGCGGATATTCAATAACGGAAATCTGCGCCGGATGTACCTGCCTCAGGGGGAAACCGCCCTGGCGGACTTCTTTTCTCCGGACAATCCGGACGCCATGGCGTTGCGGGAGAAATTCGCCCGTATGAATATGGAAAGAGCCAAGGCCTATCTGCGCGGCAGCGGCCTGGTTGCCATTCTGGATGCGGCCAACGCCAGAAGAAGTCGGCGCGCCGCCATTGAGAAACGATTGAACAATCATCCTGTCCTTTTCATTGAGTGCATTAACGACGACGAGGATATTCTTCGCTTGAGCATCGAGGGAAAGATCAAACTGCCTGAGTTCGCCGGTCTCAAGAAAAACGCAGCGAAGGAATTTTTAAAAAGAATTGATTATTACAAGGCGATTTATTCCCCGCTGAAGACGGAAAGAAATTTTATCCGTATCGATTCCCTGCATAATCTGATCGTCGAAGAAAAACACAGCGATGTGATTCCGTTCTACGAACGTCTCCGCGACGATCTGGTGACGGATGAAGTCCGGAATCTTTTTCTCATCCGCCACACCGAAACGGAAGATAATCGGGCCAGCCGCATAGGAGGCGATTCGAGATTGACAAAAAAGGGGCGGGCGCAGGCGGATGCGCTGGGAGAATTTTTCAAAAAGAAAAAGATTTCGTACATATTCACCAGCGGGAAAATCAGAACGATCGATACGGCGAAAG
>JASEHT010000031.1 GCA_030018675.1 Smithella sp. | reverse complement strand
AGGAGGGATCGTACTCCCAGAAATCTCTGGTGTTGACGCCATCATAACCGGTTCCGACATAGCCTTTATTCTCGATGGCGAATCCAACAGCCGCCTGCCGGGCTGTTCCCGCGAAATCGGCCTTCTGCGTCCAGGTATCGGAGACCGGATCATATTCCCAAAAATCCAGTGTATTTTGGGAACCGTCGTATCCCGTCCCGACGTAGCCTTTGCTGCCGATGGAAAAACCGACGGCGTCAACTCGTTCTGTTCCGACAACGCCCCCGAAATCCGTCTTTTGAGTCCATGTATCGGGAGCGGCAAAAGCCATGCCGCCGTGCAGAAAACAGAAGAAAACGACAACCAGGAATAATGTACTTTTCTTCATAATCAATTCTCCTTAATTATTGTCCGGTGTTTGTTTGCCTTTGTTGCAGCACACCCATCTTGTTCAAATCATCAAGGGTTACACTGGGCGGCATCTCGTTTCTTCTTATTTTCTTAGTCACGAATTCCGCGACCTTCCGCGCTTTTTCTCTGGAGGAAAATCCCTCGTTTCCGGGCAGAGCCGGTATATGGGGCTGATGGACTAAAATCTTCCCATCGACAACGATATTGTATCCGAACGTATTATTGAAGGAAGGGATTATTTTTACAGATATTTCAGCGTCAGCATAGGGATTGTTTTGCTGTTTCTGCTTATTTTTTGAGGTTTCATGAACGGCATACGCTGATGTGAGCAGTATGAAGGATATGAACAGGCAGGCTGGAATGACGATTTTATTATTTTTCATCACAACGTTCCCTCTGCCTTGTAAACGGGTTAAATGTGATAATAAAGAAACATTCTACACCTTACAATCTAATATAAGTTCTCGAGAATTGAATGTCAATCAAATCATATCCGAATTCCTTATGCCATGACGTGCTTGATGAAAAAGTTAAAACTTCGAGTTTCCGATTTGCTGGGATGGATATTGAACAGAACTCATTATTATTGTTTGGGATTTTCATGGAAAAGAATATTAATGAAAATAACGCTTGACTAATATCGGCAATTCCCGTAGAGTTCGTTCAACTTTGGATATTAAGTTATCAATGCCCGAAGGAAAGAGTTGAATTTAGACGGTTTGAAGCACATAGGTTAGCCACCGGGTACTTTAAAGTCTTGGTGGCTTTTTTAGTTCTGTCATCGTGCTGATTCGACTTTTGAAAATTTATGAAAGGAGGATCAGAACTATGTCAGAAGGTAAAGTAAAGTGGTTCAATGAAAGCAAAGGTTTTGGCTTTATCGAGAATGAAGAGGGTGGCGATGTTTTTGTGCATTTCAGCTCGATTCAGGGCGATGGCTTCAAGACATTAAATGAAGGCCAGCGCGTAAGTTTCGACATTGCTCAAGGCAAAAAAGGCCAGGAAGCAACAAATGTCAAAGCCATTTAATGCGAATTGAAAACTGAAAAACGAGCACTCCGTGTTTGAACAATCATTCCGGAGTGCTTTTTTTATGCCCATTTCCGTGGCTATCACCAATAGTAATGCCATGGCTTCCCGGCGAATATCCATAACATGCGTTATGGATGCCTCCTGCGGTACCTCCCCCATATCTATTTTATAGATTTATAATGTGAAACGTGGTAGTAATCCGACCGTAACGTCAATCAATGATATTTCTCAAAGTGGGTATATTTTTTTCTGTATCAAAGAAACCGGAGAATACAATGACCCGAATATTCATCATCATCTTGTGTATCTTTTTTACCTTCATCGCCCTGGCGGGCGCAGCGGAGTTTTACGAATGCGTGGATCAGGACGGAAACACTTTTCTCACCAATAATCCGCCTCCGGACGCGAAGTGCTCCGGTGCGGGGGATAACGAATCCTCATCGTCAGAAAGCGACAGCGCCGATGGTCGGCGACAAAAGACTGCGCCGGATGAAAAAAAATCCGGCTCGGGGGATGATGTGAAAAGACTTATCAAGATACCCCGACCCGGTTATTAGCGGCAGCGAAACGTGCAGAATAAGTCCAACGCAAAAATTCAAGCGCCGTGAACAGGGCAAGTTTTTCACTCGACACTTTTCCCAGGAAACATGCATGTCCGATGAATATTCCCGTTACGAGACGAACAGAAAAGTCATGAAAATTCTTATCCGGTATAACGTGGATATGACGAAAATCAATTATTCCTGCAGTTTCAGGACAATACACATCTACGGATCGCTGTCCTGTAAAGATTCACTAACGGATTTCAATATGTTGACGGTGATGTCGTTGGTTGCGGAATTAAAAAGAATCCCTCGCATTCAGTCAATAGATTTCAATCTCGACAATTGGATCATCGGTTCCGAGCATGGAGAATTGAGCGTCATGAAGAGCAAGGGAAAGGGAGCGCGGTCTCATCCGGGAGCTCGACATCTATAGAAAAATCAAAGAAATATTTCCAGCCGCTTTGTACGATTTTCAATCCAACAGTTCTACTGAGTTTAAAAGGGAAACTTCTCAGGGACGGCGATTCTCGGCCTGACCGGCCCTTCATCGATGTCGTGTTTCAGGGCTTTTCGGTGAACGGAATTGGCCTTGACCACGATCGATTTTGGGGCGGTGGGACAGGCTTTCGTGCAGGCCCCGCAACCGACGCAGTAGCGGTCATCGACCACCGGATAGAGAATGTTGCCTTTGTCGATGAAGGTGATGGTTTTGGTCGGGCAGACTTCCACGCACGCTCCGCAATTCGTGTGGTTGACGTAAACCACGCACTTGTCTTTTAAGAGATCAACCTTCCCGATCTGTGTGGTTTTCTTTTCTTCCGCAGAAAGCGGCGACAGCGCGCCGGTCGGACAGACCTGAGAGCAGATCGTACACTCGTATTCGCAATAGCTTGCGGGGTAATCCATCATCGGCTGGAGAAACCCGCCAATGCCGTAGGCCAAAAAAGAAGGAGCGATAACTTTTGTCGGGCAGGCGCTGACACACAGATGGCAGGCGCTGCAGGATTTTGTAAAACGGGCCAGATTGCCTGCCCCCGGCGGTGTAACGGGCGGAGGGGATGAAGCCTGCGCCTCCGGCAGAAGATGCCGGAGGGGAGCATTGAACGTGTATAACGCGGCGCCGGCGGCGGCAACCGAGCCGATGACAAAGCCTCTGCGCGCGGGCGACCACGCAGAGTTTTGAGCGTTTGTTGATAATCGGCTGTATTTCACGACGGATTGGGGACAAGTGCCGACACAGTTGAAACAGTCGACGCACCGGCTGTGATCGATGACGGCGTTTTTCATGTCGATGCAATCGGCCTTGCAGACAGCTTCGCAGTTGAAGCATTCCAGGCATCCGCTTTTATCAACGGTGAATTTAAAGAGCGAGACGCGGGATATCAATCCCAAAAGCGTTCCCACGGGACAAATCGAATTGCAATAGAGCCGACCGTATCTCAACGCCAGTATCGCGATCAGAATGAATAAACCCGCGTTTACAAGCAGGACGGAAAAGAAAAAATGAACGGTATCTTTGGAAAAGAAATAAATGTTGAAATTCTTCATCAGACCGATCGCGGCGTTATAGATCCACAGGAAAAACGGCAAGGCAAACTGCGTCATCAGTCTGCCGGTGATGGAATAAGGGTCCAGCAAATTCAGCAGCGATATAAAACCGAGTGACGCGGTAATCACCACAACACCGAGCAGGGAATAGCGCAGCGCGTTCAGGGGCTTCCGGAAAGAAGGCTTTTTCCGCCATCCCAGCTTTTCCGACAGAGCGATGAAAATATCCTGCAGCGTTCCCAGCGGGCAGATAAAGGAGCAATAAACCCTGCCGAAAATCAGGGTGATGAGAATGATTGCGCAAAATCCGATGATGAAAACAACCGTCGGATGATTTAAAATTCTGATGAAGGCGGGGACGAACTGGAAAGGGAGAAGCGTTGCGGCGAGAAAAGACGATAGGTTTTCAGGCCCGCAAAAGAGCAAGACGAATAATGTGAAGATAAAAAAAGAAATTGCGATACGGATTCTGACAAGATTCAATGGCTCGCACCTTTACATGGAATAGGTAACGATTTTCAGTTCATTCAGGTTCATGTTGCCTGTTTTCTGCCGGTGCCCGATCCTGATGTATCCGATGTCTTCCGGATTTCTGCCGAAAATCCTCGTCGCGGCCGCGTCCACCGCGACGATGTCCCGGGACATCAGTAAAGTCTTTTTCAGTTCGACGTTCACCGCTCTGCCGTCGCGCGGTCCGCCGGGACCGTCGCTCATCAACACGCGATAGGCATCCACGATATTGAGATCCGGCTTTTTGTAAAGACAGAAATCGGCGATGCACTGATCAAGACCGACCAGATGATATTTCATACGGTTATTGACGATTCCCATCAGATTTTTCATGGCGATGGAAAGATGCGTCGAGCTGTGGTGTTTCAAAACCGGGACATTGATGAACACATCGGAATCCAGAATCAGGCGATGGACCTCCGCGGTTTTCAATGTTTTTGCCCCGGGAATGGTTACCTCTCTGTAACTGAAATCGTCCACTGGAATGATGATGCCCCCGGCAGCTTTCGCGGCGTCTTCGATGCCGCTGATTTTGTAACAATTACGGGAGTTGGCCGATGTGGGCATGACCACGTTGTCGAAAACGTAAACGCTTTTGGCTCCGGCCTGATAGCAGCTTTCGATGACCGTCCGGACAAGCAAGGGATTTGTCGTGGCGGCGATTTCCGGCCTTCTGGGAAAACCGATGTTGGGCTTGACGACGACCGTCTGGCCTTTCCTGACGAACTTATTCATTCCGCCCATCAGCGAAATCGCTTTTTTGAACATCGCGTCCGGTTCCCCGTTTTTAACCGCGACGAGATCGGGAACGGCTTGGGCGGTTTCCCGGGCGTGCAGGAAATCCGTCTTTCCCAGAATAATGGCTCCTCCGGCGGCCAGTCCCAGCGACAAACCTTTTTTCAAAAATTCGCGCCTATCTGTTTTTTGCCCCTGATTCATATCCGGCACCATTTAAAAATTATAGTAATAAAATTATAATGATTATTTAATCACGTTTTTACGATGCATCAGTTTAAGACATTGTAATAATAACAAAGCATTACGGTTAAAAACGTGCACCGGAGAATCAGCGGTACTTGGCTTCCATTCCATCCTGCGTGTTGTCCGTAGCAATTCTGCTGCCGTCGCGATCGATACACGAGTAGAGTTCAGCGGCGTGGGCAGGCGTCAGCAAGGCTATGATGAAAAATAAAACCAGAAATCTATAGTTCATATTAGTCTGTTCCTCTATTCCCTGATGAGTTCCCTGGCGATGACGATGCGCTGAATCTCCGATGTGCCTTCATAAATGGTGGTGGCGCGCGCGTCGCGATACAAACGCTCGACCTTGTAATCTTTCGTATAGCCGTAGCCGCCGTGAACCTGAAGCGCCATATAGGCGGTGGAATTGGCTGTTTCCGAGGCGAGCAATTTGGCCATCGACGCCTCTTTGGTAAATTTCAAGCCTCTGTCCTTGCGGTCAGCCGCAATCAGCGTCAGCCAGTAAGCCGCTTCGATTTTTGTCGCGGCGTCCGCGAGCATGAACTGAATGGCTTCGAAAGAGTTGATCGTTTTCCCGAACTGACGTCTTTCTTTGCTGTAGGAAACGGCTTCGTCCAGACACGCTCTCGCAATGCCCGTGGACTGAGATGCGATGCCGATCCTTCCGCTGTCCAGCGCGCCCATGGCCACCTTGAAGCCCTCGCCGGGATTGCCCATCAGATTTTTCGCGGGGATTTCACAGTCTTCAAAAACCAGTTCAACGGTATTGGAGGCCCTCAACCCGAGTTTTTCTTCTTTTGTTCCGATTTTAAAACCGGGCGTGCCTTTTTCCACGATAAACGCGGACAATCCTTTCGTTCCCTTTTCCTGGCCGGTTCTGGCAATCAGATTGATGATGTCGGCGTACTGACCGTGTGTGATAAAAACCTTTGTTCCGTTAATAATGTACTTGTCTTTTTTTAGGACAGCCGTCGTCGTCATCGAACCGGGATCGGATCCCGCGCCCGGTTCCGTCAGCGCGAAGGCGCCCAGCAGCGCTCCTTCGGCCAGTCCGGTCAGCCATTTTTCTTTCTGCTGTTTATTGCCGAATTTCAGAAGCGGCTCGGTGGATAGATTGGCCACCGACATCGTGACGGCGCTGGATGCGCACGCGTACGCGATCTCCTGCAGGGCCAGGCAGTACGCCACCGCTCCGGCGCCGGAACCTCCAAGCTCCGGCGGAACCATCATGCCCAGCAGTCCCAGATCGGCCATTTTTTTTATCGCCTCCAGGGGAAACGTGCCTTGCCGGTCCCAGGCGGCCGCCTTCGGCTCCAGTTCTTTTTTGGCAAAATCCCTTGCCATGAGCCTGATCATTTCCTGTTCACTGGATATTTCAAATGCCATCGCTATACTCTTTAGGGGATATACAGAACGACAAGCAGTTCTGTTTTTTCATCAGAAGGATTGCTTAATTTATGATGCAGGGCCGAATTAAAATGGATGCATTCGCCCCGTTTCAGCAGACTCGTGTTTTTGCCCACTGAAATGGAAAGTTTCCCTTTCAGTACATAAATGAATTCCTCGCCTTCGTGGTGGTATTCAACGCCTTCATGCGCTGTATTCGGTTCGATGGTTACACGATACGCGCCCAGATGCTTATCGGAAGCCGACTTGGTCAGTTGCGTATAAGCGTAAGCTCCCGCGCGCTTTTTCTGGCTTTTGGTCCTTAAAGAAGCCGTCTTGTTTTCCTTGCCGTCAAGCGCCTCCACATCAATCTTCAGTGTGCGACTCAACTGTAAAACAAGCGCCACCGGCGGAGTGATTTCATCTTTCTCCACCTTTTCCAGAACCTTTGCCGGATATCCCGTTTCGTGCGCCAGGTCCTTGACGCTCAGTTTCCTGCTTTCGCGGTATTCCCTGATGCTCCGGCCGAACGACTTCCCGGTATCTTTCAATTTTGCCATGTTATCTTTCCGTAAATAAAAAATTTCTTTTGTCTTCAGACAAACTCGCCAAGACAGAGAAAAATGTAGCACATATTAAATCAGAAATCCGCAAATTTGTTTTCGGCGGAAGGCTCTTGCTGATGAGCCTTTTGAGGCGGGTTTGTTTTTTTACTCGAAACTGAAAGCGGTTTTCATCGCCCGATTGGCGTCTTTGTTGAGATTGATCCCGATCATTTCACGGTATTTTCCCAGAGGGAACTTGTGGGTGAGCATGTCATCCACCATGACTTTTCCGGAAGCAATCAAATCCAGCGACATGGCAAACGTGTGTTTTCTAACGCCACCGATGTCGTTATAGCGATAGCCGTAACACCCTTTGACGGTCTGTAGTTTGAGCCACAATGTTGTGAGATCGAGTTTCACCTCCTTGCCGATGCCGATGACGGAAAGCGTACCGTTGGTCGCCGTGACGCGCAGCGCCATATTCAGCGTGTTGGCATTGCCCACTGTATCGAAAACCTTGTCGAAGCCGCCCATCACCACACGTTCGCCCAGCAGGGGCTTATAGGCGCGACCGCCGGTAATTTCGATGGCGGCCTCAATGATTCCGCCTTTAATCGTCCGGTTGGCGCCGCATTTCCTGATATAGTCCGCCGCAAACGCCGACGGCTCAACAACCGTGATGTCGCAACCGCAATCCAGCCCCCGGATACTCTTCACCACCATCGCGCCGATGACACCGCCGCCAATGATCAGCGCCTTGTCTTTGTCTTCCGGCCTGTTGTCCAGCACGGCCTGCAACCCCACCGCCAGCGGTTCCGTAAGCGTCGCCGATTCCGGCGAAACGCCCGCGGGCACAACATAGGCCTGGCTTTTATGCACAACAACGTATTCGGCAAATCCGCCGTTGATGTCTTTGCAGATGCCGACGAACATTCCCGGTGCGAAAACACCTTCAGCAAAATTATCGCAATTAGCCGTCGAACCGGAAGCGCAGCTGGGACATACCGGCTTGATGCCGCGCGTTTCGCAGTTCAGCGCCGGGACGGCCGTAACCAGATCTCCCTTCTTGACATTACTCACTGCCGCGCCGACCTCGACCACATTTCCGCAGAACTCATGCCCCGGCACACACGGAAACGATGTGAACGGCATCGCTGAGGGAGAATCTTTCATGAACATTAGATTGATGTCGCTGCCGCACACGCCGCACAGCCGGGTCTTTATCTTAATCCATTCGGGCGAGGGGAGAGTCGGGTCCGGCATGTCGACAAGTTTCACAGTCGAAAACGGCCCTTGATAGCAGAACTTTTTGCTCAACGGACTGAGCGCGTGCAGCGCCACAAACCGCAGCGGATCAAGATTAAGCAGCAATGCTTTCATTAAAATACTCCTTGGTCATCTAATGATGACCATTTCTCAATCAAAGATGATATCGCGGCGGCTAAGAGAAGGCGCCGAGGCGTATTAATAATACGTTGAGCAAGCCGACGACGACGCCAACAAACATAGCGCTTTGATTCAGAAATGGCGCTATTCCATTTTGAGCGCCTGATAGAACAGCGGCGTCGCCGGGCTTGTCACCGTCGGGTCGGTCATCACGTTCACGCACGCAGGCTTGCCGGAAGCAAACGCGCGTTCCAGTGCCGGGATAATTTCTTCGTCTTTCGTGACAAACTCGCCGTGACCGCCGAGGCCTTCCACCACCTTTTCGTAGTGGCGGATACCCAGCTCCGCACACTGGAGCCGGTCCGCGCCGATGGAAAGCTCCTGGCTGTGCTTGATCATGCCCCACGCGCAGTCGTTGTTGATGACGACGACTACGGGAATGTTATGGCGCACCATCGTGTCGAATTCCATTGCGTTGAAGCCGAACGACCCGTCGCCGTTGAGCACCACCACTTTCTTATCCGGCCGCGCCAGCTTGGCCGCCATGCCGAAGGGAATACCCGTTCCCAGGCAGCCGAAAAGCCCCGCCGCCGCTGCGATAACGCCGGCTTTCTGTTTTGTTTGAAAGGCAAGTCCGAAATAATTCGTGTCGCCGCCGTCCGTTACAAAAACCGTGTCGTCGCCCACGACTTTTTGAATCTGCGCCACCAGACGCACCGGATGAATCGGATCTGTCGCCGTCTCCCGGATCCGGAGTTCGTAATCCAGCAGCGACCGCCCGGCCGCTTTCAGCGTTTCGGCCCACGCGCTATGATCTTTTTTATCAACCAACGGCGTCAGCTGTTCAAGCACCGATCCCACATCGCCCACCAGACCCGCGTCCGCCATGCGGTTGCGGTCGATTTCGTGCGGGTCGATATCGATGCGTACCACCTTGGTCGTTGACGGGATAAGGCCGCCCGACATCAAAAGCCAGTTGAACCTCAATCCCGCGGCAATCAGCACATCCGTCTGGGGAAGGCCGAACATCAGGCCGACGCTGCCCATTTCCATTACCGAATGGGGATGATTATCCGGCAACTCCCCCCGACCGTAATTCATCAGCATAAAGGGAATGCCCGTTTTTTCGACGAAACCGTTGAGCCTGTCGGAGCTTTCGCTGAAGCGCACGCCGCTGCCGCCGATGAACAGGGGATTTTTCGCGTTGTTGATGATCTCCGCCGCGGCTTTCAGATCGGCGTCGTCCGGATGCACCGTGTATTTGCGGGTGGTGCGCTTTGGCATGGGCGCCAGCGATTCTTCAATTTTTACGCCCAGAATATCAGGAGGCAGTTCCAGAAAAACGGGACCGGGCCGTCCCTCCACCGCGTAGCGGAAAGCAATCGAAAGATATTCGGGGATTCGTTTGGTGTCATAGCAGGTGGCCGCCCATTTGGTGATGGGATGAACAATGTCCATCTGATTGATTTCCTGCAGTGCGCCTTTTAAATCATCGCGCAGCGGATGCCTGCCGCACAGAACAACCAGCGGCGCGTTATCCAGATAGGCGTTGGCAATGCCGGTCAGGCCGTTGGCAAATCCCGGTCCCGCGGTGAGAAAGCACACGCCGGGCTTGCCGGTGTAAATCGACCAGGCGTGCGCCATCATGGCGGCGGCCTGTTCGTGGCGCACATCAATCGTGCGGATTTTGTATTCCGTAAAACTGTCTAGGATCGCTTCAATATGTCCGCCGGAAATGCCGAAGACGATATCGATATTTTCCACTTCCTTCAGATATTTGCCTACCAGATGTCCGCCCATTATCTTTGCCATTGTCCATCTCCTTTAATAATCAGTTAATAACGAGAATTTAAAAATTTACTCTCTTAATTTCGAACAAATCTTATTTCTCCTCCCTTGAAGGCTAGCCTGATTTACACTCGCTTGAGTTCTAACCTGACTTTCTCCGCCCTTGAGGATTAACCCAAATTTCCCCTCCCTTGAGGAATTGTGCAACTAAAACATCGTTTACATACTTTCCCCCTCCCTTGAGGGGAGGGGTTAGGGGAGGGTGAATTTCACATCACCAGTTTCGTGCCGTCGTTGAACCACTGGGCAAAAAAAGCCATGCCGTCGAGCTTCATTTTGCCCGCAGCAGCAGCCTTGAACTGCTCGGCGTCGCTTTGTGAGGCCATCACCTTGAAGCCCGTGGCGGCATCCGACCAGACAATGGCCGCGTCATATTTGTGATGCGCGCCGCTCTTGGAGCTGACCGTTCCGTTGTCGAAGACAAACAATCTGCCCCGCTTGCCGTCCGCCGTTTTAATCATGATTTTGACCTTATGAATGGAGCCGATGTAGCTCCGGTAGGCCGGTTTGAATTTTGATGCCCATTTCAGGATTTGGGATAGAATGAACAGCAGTGCCGAAAATCTCATGGTGTTTTCCCCTCCACGAATGAATGCGACTTTGATGCTCTGACGTGAACTATTGTTTAGCTGAAATAAGGAAAATTGACAATGATAATAAAGGACATTTATCTTGTCATTTACGGTCAACTTGAAAACAGGGGCGAAGGGCAGGGCGCGGTTCTGCAAATAGCAGTCCGCTTTGAACCTGCCCGATAAAAGCGGATAACGCCTGTTTCCTCCGGCCCTGTTCGATCCGGCAACAAAAAGATTGTTCCCGTCTATAAAAACGGATTTTGCCTTACGGACAAACGCCGCAATCGCCCGCCTCGGAATTGTAAGCGCAGGCGCAGGAACAAACGGCGCCGCCGACGGAAAGCATCACCGTATTATCCATAATAGTCTTTGCCGCGGCGGAAGAATATTCATACGGGCAATAAAACGTGGTGGGCGTGCCGGCCAGTTCCGTCGGCGACACCGGCGAACCAAGGCCGGATGTCGGCGGCATTCCCGTTCCCTGATTTCTGGCTATTTCCAGATTGTTGGCGAAGGCGTCTTCAAGCGTCTGATCGGGCGATTTATACAGCAGGCTGTAATGAATATGCGGATACGCGTCCGGCATGACGTTTCTCACGATCAGATCGCCGATCCATTCGCCCTTGGCGATCTGCATGGGAAAATAACAGCCAGCCGAGCAGCCGAGATCGGGAAGATCCACCGCCATGCTTGCGCGCTGCAACGCGTTCGTTGCCGCATCCGTGCTTTGCGGCTCGAATGTCATCGGGAGGAACCAGTAATCGTTCATTTGGATAAGCACAAGAATGCTGTCAGCCCCCATGCCGCTGGGCATTTCATAAACATGCAAGCCGATTCCCGCCGCGGGAGCCACGATGCGGACATGACGAGCTTGATCGACCTCCAGATCATCATAACGGGCGGCCAGATCGATGCCCGAATGGGTTTCCGTTTTTTCCACGTTCCAGTCGGTGAGGCCGTAGCAGTGCGATTCGTCGCTGATCAGCGTTTCATCCTCGAAAGGAAATGCCAGATCGGTAGCGGGATACGTTATGTCAGTCTTCGTCCCGCAATTTATTACCAGAGCAATCTAGAAAACAACCGCGACAATTTTAATGAACTTCATACACCGACCCTGCCTCCTGCCTGTTTCAATGAATTTTTCTTACGTTTGGAACATAACAAACCAGGTGATTTATTACAAGGAATCTTATCTGATGATTTCAATTCAGTTAAGCCTGCCGGGAAATATTCATTAGGACATCGCCGAGTAATCTGATACAGTTTGTCATCAGTTGTTTTCTGTAAATAGTCAAAAGGAGATCATAATGCTTTCTGTTGGTGATAATGTTGATTCATACTGTCTGAAATGTAAGCTGGTTCTGGCTCATGTGATATTGTTCAAAGTGGATGGCGTAATAAACCGCGTCAAATGTAAGACCTGCGGTGCGGAACACAAATATCGGAAAACCATGCCGGGCGTCAAAAAGACTGCCGTGCGCGCTCCCGGCGCCGCCAAGGTGAAAAAGCCTGCGGCGGCAAAAGTGCCAGTTAATGACGCGCCCCTGCGATGGGATTTGAGAAGCCGTAATATGCCGCCCAAAACGTCCATTCGGGATTATTCCATGAAGGATACTTTTAAGGTGAATGATGTCATCAATCATTCCGTATTCGGGATTGGTTTTGTCGAGAAAATCGCTTCGGACAAAAGTATCTTCGTGTTATTCCATGATACCGTGAAGTTGATGGGTATGAATGTTTCCTAGCGGTTCAGGAAATCATTTGGTGAATCGATCAGACAATCCTTTCATTCAGGATCATGCTACCCTGGCCATCCTCAAACCTATGGGTTTGGTATTGAGGGATATCTGTCGCTCAAAACGCAATTACTGCCTTAAGCGTCTTTTAGTTCATACTTGAAATAAAGATCATCATCACCCGCTGTGAGACTTCTGATCATGGTTTCATTAGATTTCTTGCCGAAAACTTTGAGGACTTGCTTATAATAACCCATAAGAAGTTTCTCATAGTGTTCATGTTTAATGGGGAACCCGGTGATTCTGATATAAACAACGTTGTTTTCTAACTTTCCGGTAACCGAACCTCCGTCGAAATAGGTTGAATATATTTTCGGCAGGGCGGATTCGACGAATTGCTTTAGATCTTTTGTGAGCATTAAAGATTGATAAGGCCCCCCCGGAGACAGAGCGTTTTTGGCGCCTATCCTCCCAAACATCACGTATGCTCTTTTGTCGCCATTGAAGCATTCATCAATCAACTCATCAAACAATAAGATACATTTATCCAGAGGAATGAGTGTAATGGACATGATGACGTTGTCTTTAAAATATTTGTCTTTTGCCGCCAATCTGGTCATAAATTTATTCCAGCGTTCCTCACCGAAAGCTTCTGAGACAGTAGCTTTTGTGGTGGCGAAAAAGGTGCCTTTTACGTTCATATCAATCCCCCTAAGAGTAATAATGTGTACTTATATAAAAAATATTAAAAGTAGTCCATGAAAATTAGAGATCACCGTGGTACTTGACGGAACGCATCGCCTCAACAATTTGACTACTTAAATCTTTAATCTTCCCTATTTACCGTTCAGCCGTAACAACGCATCGGCTCGCCAGGCTTCCTCAACAAGCTGTTGAACTTTTTGCATATCTTTTTTAAAGCGGACAGGCCGGCCTTGCTTATCTGCCGCGTTGGTTTTTGTGCAACTGTCCACGCCCGCCGGTTTTAAGGTGGTAATGGCTTCAAAAACATTTTCGCCGGAAATGCCGCCCGCCAGAATAACCGGTATCGGACTGGCTTTGATGATTGCTCCGGCGATGTTCCAATCACAACGTTCACCGGTAATCCCGACGTAGCCCGCAACAGGCTGTGGTGATTGATCTTCCGGATGGCCGATAAGCGTATCGATGAGAAAGTAAGCCGAAACCGGCGCGAAGCGTTCGACAAAACTCAGGATATTTTTTTGAATCCCGTCTGTCTGAGAAACACCTGCCCGGGGCACACAAAGCGAGCGCATAATTTCGATCCGCTCAAATCGTTCCTTCACCTCCGATTGCAAAGAAAGCAATGCGTCACATTCGCATGCAACGGTGGCCTCATCCCCCGGAAAAGGAGAAAGCACATCGCAGAAATGGACAAAGTCCGGTTGATAGTAATCAAGCGCCTGAAAAATTATTGCCGGATCTTTAAACAGCGGGATAAGGCCGCTTTTAGCGCCCGCCTGCTGTATGGCCTGCACGGTTTTACGGATGGCCGCGTTTCCCCGCTGAGCCGAATCAGTGAGCACGCTGCCGATATGATCCACGCCCAATCCTGCTAAGGCTTCGCCCTCCTTTGGATTTTGCACTTCATAAATTTGTATGATGGTATTTTTCATGCGCGAAGGCATATCATTTCAGATGATACAGATCAAGACATTGCCTGCCGTTTTTCTGCCATTAATGATCTGAAAAAAGCAGATAATTATCCTGATCCTAACAAAAACCAGTATGGATGTCCCCGGATTTCATGTCTATTTAACTTCCCGTAAAGTTCGGCGGTCTCTTTTCGAAAAAGGATACGATGCCTTCCTGCACATCGCTGGTGCTCACAGCTATTCCCTGCAGGGCCGCTTCTCTATCCAGCGCGCAGGCCAGGTCGCTTTCGAAGGAACGGTTGAGCATATTCTTGAGCATGCCGATGGCTCTGGTCGATCCCTTGGCCAGCCGCTGCGCCATCTCCATGGCGGCGGGCATCAACTCGTCGTGAGGCACTACCTTGTTGATCATCCCCATTTCCAATGCTTTTTGCGCTTTCAATTCATCCGCCGTGAACAGAAGTTCCTTGGCGCGAGCCAGACCAATGAGGCGGGGCAGAAAAAAAGTGCCTCCCATATCCGCGATCAGTCCACGACGTGCAAAAATCTGGATAAAGCTGGCCGTTTCCGAAGCGATGATGATGTCGCAGGCCAACGCCAGATTGCATCCCGCTCCCGCCGCCACGCCGTTGATGGCGCCGATCACCGGCTTTTCCAGATTCATGATGCTTTCGACAACACGGCCGTACCACTGGGTTGTCAGCCGCATGCCCACCGGCAGGACAATATCCTTGCGGTTGTCCGGGCCGGAGAGATCCGCCCCTGTGCAGAATCCTTTTCCCGCGCCCGTGATGATGACCGCGCGCACATCGTCGTCCAGAGTCAGACGCTGAAAGTGGTCGCCCAGTTCCTTAATCATGTTGAAACTGAAAGAGTTCTTGACTTCCGGACGGTTGAGGGTAACCACCTCCACCGCTCCCTCGCGCCGGTAAATTACCTGATCCATAAATATTCTCCTTTTTGCCGAATTTAACCTGCTGAGTGCTTTGCCTCACAAAAAAATTTTATGTCAGAATTTTTATAACAAATTTATACCCAAGGTCAAAGAAAATAAGGTCAGACGGAGGGACTTGACGGAACGTCCCAAACATGCTGTTTTAAGGCCACGGTTAGGCGCTGTCTCTCGCATGTCGGGGGCAATATTTCAGCCGACTTAAAATCAGCACGGAGGATACTTTGATTCGTCGTCACGTTATTTTATTTGCAAGTTTGTTTCTGGCGGTTATCCTGATCGCTGCGCTCCGTATCGGTTATTTGTACGTCGAGGCCGGTAAAGAAATTACCGAAAATAATAAGGAATCGACTTCCGTTATTTACGGAAGGTCTCTGGAAATCCGCAAGGGTGAGCACTTGGGAAACATCCGCTTTTTCGAGCGCCTGAAGAGACTATCCTACAAAAAAGTCAGGGGAAATCCATCCACTCCCGGAACATTTTCCGAAGAGAAGGGGCATGTCCTGATATATCCCGGCAACAAAGAAATCGGAAAACGCATGAACGGTGGCGGTCCGGTGGATATCGCTTTGCGTGACGGGCGGATTGCGTCGCTTACATCATCAACAGGGAAATCCCTGGAGTCTTTCCGGCTGGAGCCGGAAAAAATCAGCCGCCTGACAGATGCAAAACTTGAATCCCGGCATCCTGTAACGCTGGCCGATATCTCCCCGCATCTCCAAAATGCGGTCATAGCGTCCGAGGATGCGCGCTTTTATTCCCACAGCGGGATTGACATTGCGGGAATTGTTCGCGCCTTTTTTGCCGGTTCCGGTAAAAAACAATTACCGGGACGCGGTTATACAATTACCCGGCAGCTGGCGAAAGACTTGTTCCTGCACCCTCAGAAAACCTTCGCGCGCAAACTACGTTCGGCGGAACTTGCACTGGTGCTTGAGTTGCGCTACCCGAAAAAACAGATACTAGAGATGTATCTTAACAAAATTTATTTGGGGCTGGCAGGCTCCCGGGGGATTTACGGCGTTGAAGAGGCATCAACCTTCTATTTTTCGAAGCACGCGAAAGACCTTTCTTTGGGAGAGGCGGCGCTGCTTGCCGGGATCATCAAATCTCCGAACCGGAATCATCCCCTTAGGAATATCGAGCAGGCAAAAGAGCGTCGCGACATCGTCCTGTCCAAAATGCAAAAACTGGCCATGATTCCGGAAAACGAATTTCGCCGGGCATCAAGCGCGTCGGTGCGCATCCAATCACACAGAGGCCTTGTCAACGTGAGCTCGTATTTCGTTGATTACATCAAGCGGCTTACCGAGGAAGAACTGGGGACTGAGAAATTCTATCACCCCGGCTATGTTTACTACACCACGCTTGATCCGGTCTTGCAGACCCTTGCGGAGGAGGCCGTCCTGAGGGGGCTGGAGGAACTGGATCAAATAGCCATCCCCGCCGCTGAATCGCTGCAGGCCGCGCTGGTTGCCGTTGATCCGAAAACAGGAGAGCTGGTTGCCATGGCCGGCGGGCGGAGCTACGGGCAAACCCGTTTCAACAGGGCCGTGGACGCGAAACGGCAATCCGGAAGCGCTTTCAAACCTTTCGTTCTCCTCGCGGCGCTTTCCGGTGGAAGCAGGACGCTTTCCACCATGGTGTCCGGTGAGCCGATATCGCTTTCCACGCCAGAAGGAATATGGACACCCACGAATTATCAAAACAAAAAATACGGAAAAATCACAATCCGGAAAACAATAGAGGATTCAGTCAATACGGCCACGACACGATTGGCTGATGACATCGGCTTCCAAAATGTACTCCAAACCGCCCGTCTGGCCGGTATCAAGAGTCCGCTATCACCGGTTCCTTCCATGGCGCTGGGAAGTTTTGAAGTAACGCCCATGGAACTTGCCTATGCCTATGCCACCATAGCCTCGGGCGGTAGGCGTTATGAACGATTTCCGCTTTATTCGGTCGCAACGGCAAAGGGAGATAAACTTATAACCAGAAAGCTCAAAAGCGATCAGACGCTTGACGAGCGGGTGACCTATCTTGCCGGTTACGCGATGCAGGGAGTACTCGAACGCGGTACGGCAGGAGAAGCAAAATCACTGGGCATTGATTTTCCCGCATCGGGGAAAACCGGAACAACGAACGGCAACAGGGATTCCTGGTTTGTGGGATTTTCCCGCGATGTCGTTTGCGCCGTGTGGGTCGGGTATGACTCCGGAGCCGATACAGGCCTGACCGGCGCCGAAGGCGCCCTCCGTATCTGGTCGCGATTCATGCGAACTCTGTATTCGCAAGCCGGGCCATTGGAAATCGTTCCGCCGAATGGTATAGAAACGGCAGTAATCGATCCCGAGTCCGGATATCTCGCCACAGAGTTATGTCCTCAAAAACTGAAAGAATCCTACCTTGCGGGAACAGCGCCGAAGAAAACTTGTCCCGACCACGTTGAAAAATCTTCGCGCAGATGAACGCAAAAATTCGGCCAAGGTCCTCGAGGGGACGCTGTAGAATGCTTGTCGTTTAGGTCACGTCGAAAAGACGGGCGAAGGGCAGGGCGTGGTTCTGCAAATAGTATTGCGCTCTGAACCGATTACATATTTCGGGGTAAGGTCAGGCGGATTATTTTTGGCTCGCGAGAAATTCCTTTCCTTCTTCAAGCGTTTTAACGAGAACGATGTTTTTCCGGCCGGTGAACGTTATAATGCCCTTGAAGATGACTTCCTGCAAGCCTTCCACGCCATACACCGCCGTGCATTTGACATACGGGGTATTTGTTTTTGCAAATTCCCGGAGGGCGTTGGATACCGATAAGTTGAAACTTGCGCCTTTGACGTTTATAAGCACCAGCGCCGAATTTTTCGGCTGAAGAACGACCAACGCTCTGGCCCTTTCCATAAGGGTGAGTATTTCATCCGGTTTGCTGTATGACCAATCCTGATAGGCAATCCTAACTCCCTTATGCGTTATAAAACTTATGCCTGCCATTTTCCGTTTCCTTTTACATGGATTTTTAAATTCACCGCACTACCGGTTAATCTTTAAATTCGCAGCGTCCGCACGTATCAGAATGGTGTTTGACTGCCCCTGTCATTCCCGCGTGTTTCTGGCGGGAATCCAG
>JASEHT010000319.1 GCA_030018675.1 Smithella sp. | reverse complement strand
GGTGATATGTGGCCGTTATGATGACCGGTGGTGAGGGGTTGTATTCGCTGCTTCGCGTGATGCAAACAGGCCGCGGCGACTTCGGTGGTTTGATTGATCGGGTGATACAGGCAGAACCTGCGCGCCCGCATTCTTTTATTTGTTCAATAATGTTCCGTCGTAGAAGCATATATATTGAAAGTACTTGATTTTATTCTGCTATTTTTATTGCGTAAGCCTTGTGCAATATGGTGTATGCTTCCATTTATTAAGTACTTACAATGATTATAAACAGAGTTATCAACACCTATTTCCACAGGTTTGTGGACTGCCGGTTCGGGTGCCGATGGATGGCAAAAGAAGAAGTGAACAATTTATGATAGTGGAAATGCGGAAGGGTTGCCGGCATTATTCGGAACAAATTCTGTCTCTTCCATTCTCTTTCGCCTGGTACATGAGCTGGTCCACCCGGCGGATGAAGGTTTTGATATCTTCCTTGGGTTTGTACTGTGAGCAGCCGATGCTCATCGTCACCAAGGCCTCTTTGCCGGGCGCGGGATGAAAGATTTCTTTTTTGAATGCGGCCTGTATTCTTTGCGCGGTGATGATGCCTTCGTCGCTTGAGGTCATGGGCAGAATGATTGTAAATTCCTCGCCGCCATAACGATAGGCGGAATCGGGGTCGCGCAGGCATCGTTTAATCACGTCGCCGAGCCGCGATAAGACGTGGTCGCCTTCAATATGGCCGTAGCTGTCGTTGAAAACCTTGAATTTGTCGAGATCCAGCAGGAGCAGCGTCAGGGGCTGTTTATAGCGGGACGACCGCTCCATTTCCCTTTCCAGCTGATTGTAAAAATGCCTTGAATTGAAAAGATGCGTCAGGCCGTCGATGATGCTCAATTCCCGGTATTTGCGTTCGCTTTCCTGCAACGCCGCTTCGGCGAGCTTGCGTTCAGATATGTTGCGGCACACTCTCACAAAGCCGTAGGGGGTGCCGTCTTCATTGAGCAGGGTCTGTCCATTCACCTCAAAGGGAATCTTTTGTCCGTCTTTTCTGATCAGTTCATATTCCTGCGGGCCGATTATTTTGCCTCCCCGGATCATGAGAGAGTTCTGAATCGCTTTGCTGTGATATTCAGGGGAAATAAAATGGAGCATATTCTGCCCCATAAAATCCTCCTTTCCGTAACCGCTCTGTTTCGAGGTATTGTCATTCACGAATTCGATTTTCCCGTTGAGGTCGGTTTGAATCACCAAATCCGGCATGGAATTGACCAGCTTGGTGTAGAGTTCTTCTCTTTTGCGCAGCGCTTCATCGGCTTTCTTGCGCTCGGTAATGTCCCGGTAGTTGACAATCACCGCTTCGACAACATGGTCATTGACCAGACTGCTTCCCACCGACTCTAATGTGCGAAAACGTCCATTCTTGTGGCGCAGGCGCATTTCACCGTGAATGGGAAGATGGTCCGGTTGACCGGTTAAGGCCATGAATGAATTGGCGAGGAACTCCAGGTCGTCCTCGTGAACGAGTTCAAAGCCTTTTCTGCCGATTCTTTCTTCCGGCTTGAAGCCCAGCACCTGCTCCACCGCGGGATTGATGTAGGTGATATTTCCTTCCAGATTAACGACCACAACGATATCGGAGAAGTGTTCGATCAGGGCGCGGAACCGATGTTCCTCGCGGTGCAGTTTTTCCTCCATGCGTTTCCGATCGGTGATGTCGTTGTAGATGACCTGAGAGAGTCTTTCCCCATTCCAGAAAATTTCCTTGCGGAAAACATGGACGTGGCGGATGGTTCCATCTTTTCTCATGATGCTTACCTCATACTCCGATGGACAATATTCTCCCCGCAGCCGCTTTTCCTTCCTGGCCTGCCATCGGGCATAACTTTCCGGTGTGTAACGTTCTTGAACCGACGTGTTTCTCAGCTCCTCCAGGCTGTCGTATCCATAGATGTCCAGAATCGCCTGGTTGGCATAAATGGTATCGCCCTCCACGTTCGAGATGCGCACGCCCAGCGGCGATTCATCAAGGGAATGGCGAAAGTTGCTTTCGCTGGCCCGCAGTTCATTCTCTATTTGCTTGCGTAAGGTGATATTTCTGCACGCGCTGAGAATGGACACCGGAGTGCCCTGCTCGTCTCTGATCAGGGAGAAAGTGACTTCTCCCCAAATCGTATGGCCGTCCTTGCAGACAAATTCCAGTTCCAGCGCGCGATCCGGCACATAGTCGGGGGAAGCTTCCATCGCCCGGGGCAACTCTTCTGCAAAGAAATCCATCGCGGTCTTGAA
>JASEHT010000318.1 GCA_030018675.1 Smithella sp. | reverse complement strand
GCAAGATGAAGAAGATCAGTCATGATTCCCCCAAAAAATAAAAGCCCATTGGTGATTCCCGTCTTCATCATGAACAGCGGCTGCAAGCATCGTTGCAGTTTTTGCAATCAGAAAATCACCGCCGGAAATTATCCCGAAAAAATAATCAAGGATTATTTTGATTCAGAAGTTCATGCTTGCTTGTCCCGGAATAAAGATAAATCCAAGAAAGTCGAAATTGCCTTTTTCGGCGGTAATTTTACCGGAGTTGATGCGGCATATCAGGAGAATCTCTTGTCCTGGGCGAAAGCCTTTATCGAAAAGGGTCTTGTTGACTCCATCAAAATTTCCACCCGCCCTGACTATATATCCGAAGAGCAATTATCACTTCTGAGAAAATACAAAGTCAAGACCGTGGAAATTGGCGGGGAGTCCTTTGTGGATTGTGTGTTGCAGAATGCTGAAAGAGGGCACAGCGCCGCCGATATTGAACAGGCGGTAACGATTTTGAAAAATAACGGGTTCAGAACAGGATTGCATCTCATGGCCGGTTTGCCCGGCGATACCCATCAAGGATTTATGTATTCTATTGACAAAACCATTGAACTGAAGCCTCATACGGTAAGAATTCATCCGGTCCTTGTTTTACGCGGGACAAAACTGGCGGAAGAATTCAAAGCCGGTCATTATGAGCCCCTGCAACTAGCCGACGCGGTGGCTTTGTGCAAAATGGCCTGGGAAAAACTGTCCTACGCCGGCATTCGTATCATCAGAATGGGAGTGCAGACAACTCCGGAAATGGAAACAGAAGGCGCCATTGTGGCAGGACCGGTGCATCCGGCTCTGGGAACACTGGTTCTTTCGTCCGTTTATCTTGATTGCGTCAACAAAATGCTGGATCAAATTCCCCGTAATGCTAAGTCGCTTCGTTTTACTTTGGCAGAGCGAGACATTTCCAATTTCCGCGGCTTAAGTAATTCGAATGTAACGGCGATAAAAAAGCTTTACCCCGAAGCGAATTTAATTATAGAATCATGTCCCGGTCAGCCGCGTGGTATCATTTCACTGTCCGTTGATTCGGGAAAATCTTTTTGTCTGAAAATTCCAGGAATAACTTAAAAGATAGGAGTATTGTAACGTGTTTAGATCAGGATTTATAGGCATCATCGGACGTCCCAACGCCGGGAAATCGACTCTTTTCAACAAGATCATCGGCGATAAAATTTCCATTATTACCGATAAGCCGCAAACGACGAGAAATAAAATAACCGGCATTAGAAATTATCCTGACGCCCAGCTGATTTTTCTAGACACGCCGGGAATGCATAAACCCAAAACGCCGCTCAACCGTGCCATGGTTCAGACGACGCGCGAGGCAATCGGCGGCGTTGACATGTTGTTGATGCTTGTCGAGGCCAATACCGACGTTCATCATCATGACCTATTTCTGATTGAATCATTGGCGCCCGTCAAGGCGCCGGTCATTCTGGTTATGAATAAGATAGACCTGATTGAAAAGAAGTATCTGCTTCCGCTGATTGACAAATTCCGCGTGCTTTACAATTTCCGGGAAATATTCCCGATTTCCGCGTTAAACGGCGACGGTATTGCAGAGTTGCTCGACGTGGTGAAGGACATGCTTCCGGAAGGGCCGAAGTATTATCCTGATGATATTCAGACCGATGCCACGGAAAGGTTTATTGCGGCCGAATTTATCCGCGAAAAAATTACCCTTTTCACCAAGCAGGAAATTCCTTATTCGACCGCTGTGGAGATTGATTTATTTAAGGAAGATGAGTCGAAAAACCTTATTCGGATCAGCGCGACAATTAATGTGGAAAAGAATTCTCAAAAAGCGATTATGATTGGCAGCAAAGGAGCGATGCTAAAAAAAATCGGCACCGAGGCCCGAATGGACATGGAAAATCTTTTCGGCGCCAGGGTTTTTCTGGAACTGTTCGTCAAAGTGCGTAAAGAATGGACCACGTCGGATAAGATGCTCCAGGAATTCGGATTATTAAAACATTGAGGCTTTCATGCAAGCAAAACCGGTTATTGCCATTGTCGGCCGTCCCAATGTCGGCAAATCCACGCTGTTTAACAGAATAGCGGGCAGGCAGAAGGCCATCGTGATTGATGAGCCGGGCGCCACGCGCGACCGCAATTACATGGATTGCGTCTATCAAGATAAGGCTTTTACTCTGATTGACACCGGCGGTTTTGAGCCGGCATCGGAAGAAAAAATTCTTATTCAGATGCGAGAACAGAGCAATCTTGCCATTGAAGAAGCGGATGTGGTCATTTTTCTGAT
>JASEHT010000317.1 GCA_030018675.1 Smithella sp. | reverse complement strand
AAGCCGACAGAGAAACCGGTAGAAACGTCTGAAGAATTTTCAGGCAACGGCGGAGGTCAGATTTCTGAGGGTCTTGTTTTATCGGACAGATTTGGGGAAGGCGCTGCTGGCGTTCCGTTCACCGAAAAAACAATACCGTCACCGGGAGAAAATACAACCTATTCATCGGAGCAGGACTCGGATCTGTTGATCATAACTGCGACCGATGAAACATGGCTGCGCGTGAAAGCCGACGATAGCCCGCCGTTTGAGATTTTGTTAAAAGCGGGCGAAAAATTTGAACAGCGAGCAAAAACATTTTCGCTTGATATTGGCAATGCAGGTGGGATTAAGTTAAGATTCAAAGGAAAAGAAACAACAAATCTTGGAGCGCCGGGAGAGGTAATCCATTTGCGGTTACCGTAGTTTTAATAAAAAACAATAAAGGGGTAATATTATGTTTGGAATGGGATGGCAGGAACTGATCATTATATTAATCATCGTTGTCATTATCTTCGGTGTTGGCAAATTGCCGGAAATTGGTTCTGCACTGGGTAAGGGAATTAAAAATTTTAAAAAATCGGTGAATGAAAATAACGAAATTACCGATCAGTCCTCAAAGAAAGATGAAGACAAAAAATAGGACGAACGCTACGAAATAATCCGTGGCGGTAATAAATCCGCAGGTCGTCCTGTCCTTCATTATAACCGGGAGAAAGCATTCTTGCCGGCGGTTCTCAAAATGAGGATAAAAATATCAACACGTTACTTTTTAAATGTTAGAACGGAACATCGTCAAGAGGCGCATTATCATTATTAACTGTCGCGGAGTCCGGATCAAACGAGGATGTTTCTGATTTGCCTTGTCCTTTAGAATCAAGCATTTGCATATTTGAGGCGATGATTTCCGTGGTATAGCGTTTCACGCCTTCCTTATCTTCCCATGAACGAGACTGGATTTTTCCTTCAATAAAAACAAGTTTGCCCTTGACCAGATAATTACCGCATATTTCCGCCAATTTTCTGTAGGTGACAATTTTATGCCATTCGGTTCTCTGTACTTTTTCTCCATTTTTATCTTTCCACTGTTCATCCGTAGCCAGCCCGAAAGTGGTTACCATCGTGCCGTCCGGTGTATATCGTACTTCAGGATCTTTTCCCAATCTTCCGATTAATGTCACTTTGTTTACCATTGTATCCTCCTTAAGATGATCAACCTTGTCGGGTACATATCATTCGGAGGCATTTGTGGCAAATAAATTTTCGCTGAAAACTTTAAAAATATAGCTGCTTATATGTTCCTTCATCCTAATCATCATACTTGACTATTTGTTCAAAAAAATATAATTAAATAATCTTTTTAAAAGCGGGGAAATTATGGAAGATAATGAACTTTTAAATATCCGTCGGGAGAAAATATCAGAGCTTGAAAAGTCGGGTATTGATTTGTATCCCAATGATATTAAACCGGAAAATACGACGGAAGAAATATTAAGCCAATATGACAATCTGGATGGCGAAGCCCTGTCTCATTTAAAGAAAAGCTTTTCCGTAGCCGGACGTTTAATGTTTATTCGCAATTTCGGGAAAGCGGCCTTTGTAAAAATTCAGGATTACAAAGGCCAGATACAGGGGTATATTGCCAAAAATATTCTAAGCGCTGAAGACTATTTTGTTTTTAAAAAGCTGGACATCGGCGACATCATTTATATATCCGGCAAACTGTTCCGCACCAAGACCAATGAATTGACCATCGAGGCCGATAAACTGATTCTGCTTTCCAAGTCCATACGTCCTTTGCCGGAGAAATGGCACGGATTAACCGATGTCGAAACCCGATACCGCCAGCGATATCTGGATTTGATCGTCAATTCCCGGGTCAAAGAGATTTTTTACCGCCGCAGCCGCATCATCAAGCTGATCAGGCAATTTATGGATGAGCGGGATTTTCTGGAAGTGGAAACGCCCATGATGCAGCCCCGCGCCGGCGGAGCCGCCGCCCGTCCCTTTAAAACGCATCACAACGCTTTGGATATGGATTTTTACCTGAGGATTGCCCCGGAACTTTACTTGAAGCGTCTGGTTACCGGCGGTTTGGAAAAGGTTTACGAAATCAACCGCAATTTCCGTAATGAGGGAATTTCCACTTTTCACAATCCCGAATTCACGATGATGGAATTTTATGAGTCCTACAGCACGTATGAAGATTTAATGTCTTTTACCGAAGAACTGTTCGCCTTTATCGCCCGGGAGCTTTTCGGCAGTCTGAAGTTCGAGTATCTGGGAACCGAAATAGATCTTGCCCCGCCCTGGCGCCGGT
>JASEHT010000316.1 GCA_030018675.1 Smithella sp. | reverse complement strand
GTACAGGAATTCAGGAATTTCAAAATAACCATAGCGTCAGGAAGGCAGTAGGGACACGGTGCCCCGCACCTCCGGTATTATGGTTGTCCAAAAAGTTCAATTTCCAACTGTTACAATATAAACTAATTCACAACTTATACCGATAATATAATCATGAAGATACTGCTGGTAGACGACAACGGCGAAAACAGAGAGATTTTAAGACTCATCATTGAAAAACAGGGCAACGAAGTTGTTGAGGCGGAAGACGGGCAGGATGGGTTAAACAAGGCGCTGGACCACAAGCCCGATCTGATCATTTCAGACATCCTTATGCCCAATATGGACGGCTTCCAGTTTCTCAAGAACATGAAAAATAATGAATTGCTAAAATCTATTCCTTTTATTTTCTATTCAGCCGTTTACACGGGCAGTAAAGATAAAGAACTGGCGTGTTCCCTGGGATCCCTCGCATTTTTTGAAAAACCGAAAGATCCGGAAAAACTATGGGGGGAGATAAGAAATACGCTTGAAAGTGCAAAAACGAAAGAAACAGACGCTAAGAAAATACCTTTTGCAAACGATGAGACATTTCTCAGTAATTACAGTCATATTGTAGCCGCAAAACTCGAAGAAAAGGTAAAAGAACTCGAAAGCGAAATCGCCAACCGTAAATTGAGGGAATCCCGCCAGCTCGCTCAGTTTATCCTTACCACTATTTTAAACGAATCCGCCACGCTTGCAGAGGCTGCGCCAAAAATTCTCCAAGCCATTTGCCACGGTTTCGAATGGGAATATGGAGAGCTCTGGCGTGTGGACGCGAATTCAAATCTTTTGCGGTTGAAAGACATCTGGCATTTGCAAATACCTGTATTTTATGAATTTAAAAAATCAAGTGAAGCTTATACATTTTCAAAAGGAATAGGTTTGCCTGGCAGGGTCTGGGAAAGCGGTCAGCCGGTATGGATTACAGATGTCGTTGACGATAAAAATTTCCCCCGTATGGCAATTGCCCAAAAACTCGGTATCCACGGAGCTATGGCATTCCCGATTACGGGAGCGAATGAAGTGATCGGTGTTATGGATTTCTTTACCAGGGATGTCCGGCAGCCCGACAGAGAAGTCTTTGCCATTATGGCTGATATTGGCAGGCGTGTAGGCGTCTTCATAAGTCGCAGATTGGCGGAAGAACTGCTGCGGAAAAGCGAGCGGAAGCACAGGATGCTTCTGGAAAACCTTCCTCAAAAGATTTTTCATAAGGATAAGAATTCAGTTTATGTATCCTGTAATGAAAGTTATGCACGGGATTTGAATATCTCCCCGGACGAGATAGCGGGAAAGACAGATTATGATTTTTATCCAAAAGAATTGGCCGATAAATACCGGGCAGATGATAAAAGAATTATGGAATCAGGGCAAACAGAAGAGCTTGAGGAGGGATATATCAGAGATGGACAGGAATTTATTATACAAACAGTCAAAACCCCTATAAAGGATGACGAAGGCAATGCGACCGGTATTTTAGGCATTTTCTGGGACATAACCGAACGGAAGAATATGGAAAAAACCAGGACAAGGCTGGCTGCAATCCTGGAGTCAACAACCGACTTTGTTGGAACAGCCGGCAGGGACGGCCATTTGCTCTATGTTAACAAAGCAGGGCGAACTATGCTGGGAATAGCCGATGATGAAAATATTTCAAACCTGAAAATCTCAGATATTCATCCTACCCTGAAGAATGTTTTGATACAGGAGGAGGCAATATCATTCGCAATAAAAAACGGTGTCTGGTCCGGAGAGACAGCGCTTCTCGACCGTAATGGACGCGAAATTACCGTTTCTCAGGTAATCATTGCCCATAAAAACACCGACGGAGACGTGGAGTACCTTTCTACCATAGGGCGTGATATTTCAGAACGCAAACGTTTTGAAAATCAAATTATATATCTTGCAGACCGCGACCCCCTTACAGAGCTTTTTAATCGTCGCTTTTTTAAGGAAGAACTGGAGAGATGGCTTGTACAATCACGAAGATACGGGATATACGGGGCGATATTGTTCCTCGACCTTGATAATTTTAAATATGTCAATGACTCGCTCGGCCATCATGTAGGCGACAAATTACTCAAGTTCATTGGCAGCTTCCTCAGGAAACGATTGCGCGATACCGATACCCTGGCAAGGCTGGGGGGAGACGAATTCGCCATTATCCTGCCTTATGTCACTGCAAGCCAGGCGGAAGCCATTGCAAAGCAATTAATGAAAATGATAGAATGCCGCGACTTCACAGAAGAAGGGCAACCTGTCAGCATCACCTTCAGCA
>JASEHT010000315.1 GCA_030018675.1 Smithella sp. | reverse complement strand
ATGATCGGCAGACGCAGGGCGAGAGCTTTTTTTAAAACAAATCTTGTTTGCGGCAGGGGCCCTTCGCTGGCGTCAACCAGAAGGATTGCGCCATCAACCATATTGAGACTTCTTTCCACTTCACCGCCGAAATCGGCATGGCCGGGCGTATCGACAATATTAATTTTTACTCCGTTGAACTCCACTGCGGTATTTTTCGCCGTGATGGTAATGCCGCGCTCTTTTTCCAGATCCATCGAATCCATCACGCGGTCTTCGACAGCCTGATTGGAACGGAATACCCCCGTCTGCTTTAACATGGCGTTAAGCAGTGTGGTTTTGCCATGATCGACATGCGAAATAATCGCAATATTGCGTAAATGATCTTTTTTCATTTTAATTTAATCCTTTATATTCATTGTTTTAAGCTGAATTATCTGACTTATAGCAGTCTTGAATACAACCTATTTTTCAGAATGGTTCATACGATTGGAGCAGACTATGCTATAATTATCTTGACTTGTAAATCTCTTTTTTTTATGCTCACAAACCTTCATCTAAATACATTATTTTTTCAGGAATATCATTATGCTTAATTTTTTGCCGTCGAAAATTATCGGAGCAATCGCGGGATTTCTTCTTTTTGTAAATGTAGTGTTTTGGGTATCTACCTTGTTCGTGTTTTCCATTCCGAAAATCCTTTTACCCTGGCCGCCGTTGCTTCGGATAATAAACAATATTCTTCATTGGATTGGAGAAAATTGGATTGCCTGCAACAGCGGATGGATGCGCCTTACTCAAAAAACACAGTGGGATGTTCAGGGATTAGAGGGCTTGAATTATAATGGCTGGTATCTTGTTGTCAGCAATCATCAGTCCTGGGTGGATATACTTGTAATGCAACATCTGCTGAACCGCCGCATTCCTTTGTTGAAATTCTTTATTAAACGAGAACTTATCAAGGTGCCATTCATGGGTTTTGCCTGGTGGGCACTGGATTATCCTTTTTTATATCGCCACAGTTCCGAATATTTGCAAAAACATCCCGAACAAAAAGGCAAGGATTATGAAGCAACACGCAAAGCCTGCGAGAAATTTGGTATTATTCCCACCAGCGTGATGAATTTTCTGGAAGGCACGCGCTTTACCAAATCAAAACATGAAAAGCAGAAAAGCGAGTATCAATACCTGCTACGTCCGAAATCCGGCGGCCTGGCGCTGGCGTTGAATGTCCTGGGGAAAAAGTTTAATTCCCTCTTAGATATTACCATTGTATATCCCGACGGAATTCCCGGCTTCGGTGATTTTCTCTGCGGCAGGGTCAAGCGAATAACTGTCCGCATGCGCACCCTGGAAATTCCAAAAGAACTCCTGCAGGGCAATTATGAGGAAGATCCTGCGTTTCGGGATGCCATGCACAAGTGGGTTCAGAATCTGTGGCGGGAAAAGGATAAGCAAATTCAAGCACTGATGGAAAAAGCCCAATAAAAAAACCGGCTTTGGCTGTTCAGCAAACAGCATCGTGCTTTTTGTCGCGTTTCGATGGAATAGAAAGGACTTGTGGATTTTTTTCAGGACAAATAGGACAAACTTTCCTTAATTGACGAATGTTGAAAATTGTGAGATATTTCAACACAAATAATCAAAGCATTAAAGCACCGTTGTGTAAAAACTCGTCTCAAACATAAATCAGAATAGAGGAGGGGTTCATAACTAATGGGCAAGACCTTAGGCAAGATCGCAGTAATAATTATGGTGGTCGCTTCCTTTGTGGTGTTCTCTGTAACCAAATCTTCCCTGGCACAATCAGAAAACGATGGCCGATTTATATCCTACTCCGACGGCACGGTATTGGATACCACCACAAATTTAATGTGGGCGGCCCGGGATAATGGTAGCAACATAAATTGGTCGGATGCCGAATCCTATTGCAGGACTTACAGTGGGGGCGGTTACAACGACTGGCGTATGCCCACAAAAGATGAACTGGCCGGTTTGTACAACAGATTGATTTTCGGCAATAATGGTTTTTATTTGACCAGAATGATAACCTTGACCGGATCTTTTCCCTGGGCTTCCGATATACGGGGGGATTCAGCAGCAGTCGTCAGTTTTGCTTATGATCGTGACGTCTGGTTTTGGGAATCTTTAACGCACAAAAGCAGAAATAGAGCTTTGCCTGTAAGGGATGGCAGAAAAGTTAAAGTTGCTATAGTTGAAGCTCCACCACCACCACCTCCTCCTCCTCCCCCTCCCCCTCCGCCTCCGCCTCCGCCACCGCCACCGCCCGTGAAGGAAAGAGTGGCTATTGCTCTCAACATTGAGTTTGAT
>JASEHT010000314.1 GCA_030018675.1 Smithella sp. | reverse complement strand
GCTCTGAAGCAGGCCAATATCGGCGTCGCCATGGGCATCACCGGCACGGAAGTGGCCAAGGACGCCTCGGAGATGGTGCTCACCGACGACAATTTTGCCTCCATTACAGCCGCCGTGGAAGAGGGGCGCCGGATATTCGACAATCTGGTCAAGTTTATCGCCTGGACGCTGCCGACCAATGGCGGCCAGGGGCTGGTCATCCTCGCCTCGATTTTCAGCGGAACGACGCTTCCCATCCTGCCGGTGCAAATCCTCTGGATCAACATGACAACCGCCGTGTTTCTCGGGCTGATGCTGGCCTTCGAGCCGGGTGAGACGGACACCATGAAATATCCGCCGCGCCATCCGGACAGCCCGATCCTGTCAGGCGTCGTGGTCGGCCGGATCATTCTTGTCTCCGTGCTGCTGCTGATGGCGGTATTCTCTGTCTTCGCATGGCAGAAAGCCAGCGGGTATCCCCTGGAGGTCGCGCGAACGGTGGCGGTCAACATATTCGTCATGGCCAGTCTCGCCTACCTGTTCAATTCCCGGTCTTTGACCAAGTCCATGTTCAGACTTGGTGTGTTTACCAATCCCTGGTTGCTTCTGGGCTGCGGACTGATGATCGCCTTGCAGATTCTGTTCACATACGCGCCCTTTATGAACAGGCTTTTTTCCAGCGCCCCGATTTCCGGCCAGGACTGGATCATCGTCATTGGCGTCTCTCTAGCAGTTTACGGTGTGATCGGAACGGAGAAGTGGCTGCGCCAACACGTTTTTATCCGTGAAGAAAAAAAGAATGCAGCGTAAAGATGTTTGTGGAACATGAAACGATAACAACATTTTTTTGATATAGGAGGACCCAATGGATCCGAACCAACTGGTCAAACAGGTGATCGCGTTCAATAAAGCAGTCTCTGACAATAACTTCCTAACGCTGACTGCCACGCATGAACAAACGGAAAGAATGGTCAAGCAGTTCCGGGAAAAGTCGCCCCTGTTCCCGGAGGAGGGTAAAAAAGCGGTTGCCGACTGGATGAAGGCCTATAAAAAATTCTGCGACGATTTTAAAAGCGCGTCGATCAGAATTTTCAGGAAGTCGAAAAATATATCGGCAATTCGAAACCAACCGACAAACAACCATAAGGAGGTATTTCCATGATTCCAAGCGAAAACGAAGAAGAATATTTTGCGCGACTGGAGTATGAAAAACAGCAGAAAATCGAACGGGAAAAACACGAAAAACTCAAAACCGCAGAACTCACAAAATTGAAGGAACTTCATTTCATGCGTTGCCCGAAATGCGGCATGGAACTAATTGAAATCGACTACAAAGGGACCAAAATTGATAAATGCTCGGAATGTGAAGGCGTCTGGCTGGACGCAGGAGAGATGGAAGCTGTAGCCAGAATGGAAAAATCCGGTCTGGACAAACTGTTTTCCGTTTTTAAAAAATAAACGGCGGATATCGATTGTTCAATCGAAAAGGCGGCGCAAGTTGAAGCGAAGCAGATTAACCTATTTAAAATATTTTATGAAAGAGGAGAATAATCATGAATTGCCCGGTATGCAATATTCCATTGACGATGACGGAACGCCAGGGGGTGGAAATCGATTTCTGCTCGAAATGCCGCGGCGTCTGGCTGGACCGCGGCGAGCTTGATAAAATTATCGAGCGCGCTTCGTCGGAAATAACGCCAACCCCGCCCCGCCAGGAGCGCGAAGATGACCGGCGCGAGCATCACTATGACAAAAACCGCGATCGCTATTACGGACAGCATTATAAAAAGAAAAAGTCATTTCTTCACGAGCTTTTTGACTGACTTCGCATGGAGAATTTGATGGAAAGATCAGCGGACAGAGACTGAATGATTACTTCAGCCGCAAGCGGCATCAAGCTTGACCTGGGTGTTCTTTATGCCTGGCGTGTTATAAAAAGCGGCCTTACCCTGCTTTTCATGACCCATCCGCCGCTCGATGACCGCATTGCGGCCTTGAAGTGTTATGCTGTTTCATGAAATTCGTGAAATTGAACTTGACAGAGAAGTAAATTTTTTGTAAGAAATATATAGTTACAAGCGAAGTTTTCGGTTGAGTGGCAACATATCCTCCGAGAAAGTGGCTTTAGGATAAGCGCCTGAGAGTTTAAGCGGGTCCTTTTTTAGCTGAAAGGATGCGAAAAAGATGTAAGGCCGGGAGCGATCTTAAACGAGATCGATCACGGCCTTTTTTTATTCCCGAAAGGATGAGCGATGAGCAAGATCACTAAAACTTTTAAATTTATTCGTCAGGGCAAGGTGCGCGATGTTTACGCAACGCCTGACCGCGATCTTCTTCTGATTGTGGCCAGC
>JASEHT010000313.1:437-2337 GCA_030018675.1 Smithella sp. | reverse complement strand
AATAGGAACCGGCCAGAAAGACAAATAAGCAATCAGTACAATTAATATAACAGCAGCCGCGCCAAGAACTTTTTTCATAAGAGAACCTCCTTAATATTTAAAAAAAAGAGTAAATCTCAAAGCGGAATATTATTATGCTTTTTCGAAATTCGACTTTCTGCTTTATCTTTCAGCGCATCCAGAAGGGCGATGATTCTTCTCCGCGTTTCGCCCGGAACGATAATTTCATCGATAATTCCCAAAGAAGCGGCAAAGTAAGGATTGTTAAACTTTTCCTCATAGGCCACCGCAAGCTCTTGTCTTTTTGCTTCAGGATCAGAAGCTTTGGCAATTTCATTGCGATAAACTATGTTGCAGGCTCCTTCCGCTCCCATAACGGCGATTTCGGCTGTCGGCCAGGCCATGACATAATCTGCGCCCAATTGCTTGCTGCACATGCCGATGTAGGCTCCGCCGTAAGCTTTGCGCGTGATGACGGTTATTTTAGGCACGGTCGCCTCGGAATATGCATGGAGCAGTTTTGCGCCGTGACGAATGATCCCCGCCCATTCCTGATGAGTTCCCGGCATATAACCGGGAACATCCGTTAAAGTCAGAAGAGGGATATTAAAAGCGTCACAGAAGCGAATAAAGCGGGAAGCCTTATCGGAGGCGTCCACATTCAAAACACCCGCGGCAAAGCGCGGATTATTGGCAATAACGCCGACCGGTTTTCCCATGATACGGACAAAGGCCACGATGATATTTTGCGCCCATGCCTCCTGAAGCTCGAACATTTCGCCGTTGTCTGCCAGCGACTTGATGATTTTTTTCATATCGTAGGCCCGGTTGCTTTTGTCCGGAATAATCGTGTCCAGTTCCGTGCAGATTCTTTCAGCGTTATCCTTGCCATCGGACAAGGGCAGGGGAGAGTGGCAGCTATCCGGCAGGTACGAGAGCAGTTGTTTTATTTTTTCGATACAATCGGCGTCACTATCCACAGCGACATGACAGACGCCGCTTTTTGAAGCATGCGCGACTGCCCCGCCCAGTTCATCATGCGTCACTTCTTCCCCGATAACAGCTTTGACTACATCAGGGCCGGTGATATACATGTAACTGCTGCCCTTAACCATAAAAACCCAGTCGGCAAGGGCAGGGGAATAAACAGCCCCGCCGGCTGTGGGGCCCATGATGGCCGTGATTTGCGGAATATAACCGGAGGCTAACGTATTTCGGTAAAAAATTCCGCCGTATCCCTCCAGAGAAGGAACACCTTCCTGAATGCGTGCGCCGCCGGAATCGTTGAGTGCCACAAACGGTTTTCGCGCGGCAATGGCCATGTCCATCACTTTCCAGATTTTTTTCGCGTGCATTTCGCCGAGACTTCCGCCGGAGGATGTAAAATCCTGAGCCGCGATAAAAACAACACGACCGTTGACTTTGCCGAAACCGGTCACAACGCCATCAGCGGGGATTTCCTTTATATCCAGGCCGAAAAGCCCGGAACGATGCTCAACAAAAAGCTGAACTTCCTGAAAAGTATCTTTATCGAAAAACAAATCCAAACGCTCGCGGGCTGTCAGTTTTTTTAACTCGTGCTGTTTCGCGATTTGCTTTTCGCCACCCATCAACTTTAAAGAAAGGCTTTTTTTCTGAAAATCATTAATTTTGCCCTGCGTTGTCGCTTTTTGTAAATCATCGCTCATAATTATCTCCATTCAAATCGTAGTATTATTTCCTTTATAATGCCTGCGGAGGCCGCTATCCTGTTTTTCTTAATTCAATAAAACCTTTTCGTTTTTAGGTCGTAGCGTTCGCCGAACGCGCCGTATTAGCTTGTCATGTCGAGCGGAAGCGAGACATCTTGTTTTTTTTAAATCAAAGATTTCTCGTTTCGCTTCGAAATGACATACTTCTC
>JASEHT010000313.1:0-427 GCA_030018675.1 Smithella sp. | reverse complement strand
TTCTCTTTTCTTCATCTTTTGCTGGTTCAATCGTACTTCGATTGAACCAGAATATAAGGCTTGTCATTCCGGCATGGTCCTGGCCGGAATCCAGTTTTTCTTTTCAACATGAGTCAAGAGTAGGCTTGACCCCTTCGCCTTGTTCTTTCTTTTGTCATTACCGAAAAACTTATATTTCAAGACCTGACCCCAGGCTTTCTGCTTAATTCAATAGACCGTTTCGTTAATTAAGTAATTAAGTGTTATGTCCCCCTAACTCCCGTCCCCCGAACTCCTCCGATTAAATAGAACCGTCCCCATTATTTCCTTTTTCCGACTCCGTACTTCTTTTCCCGCTGTCATTGCGAGACGCCTCCCAGGCGTCGTGGCAATCTATCTTTAAATTCTTATCCTCACCTAAAAACTTATATTTCAAGACCTGACCCCA
>JASEHT010000312.1 GCA_030018675.1 Smithella sp. | reverse complement strand
AGACAAAGGAGGGAATCTATGCAGTTTGGCGATGATGTTTGAATCAAATAAAAGATGAATAATTAATAAGATTTTAAAAAATAACAGAAAATTTAAAAAAGGAGAAAAGTTATGAAAAACAAATTAATCAGCAGCAGATGGGCGGTGCTGAAGGCTTTTGCCGGGAGTTTGGCGCTTCTGGCAATCGTGGCCTTCATCCTGCCGCAGTTCGCGCATGCCGCTTTGCCGGCCAATACGCAGATAACCAACTCGGCCCAGTTATCCTATAATGACGGGACAGCCGTTCAGACCGCGACGTCGAGTGTCACTGTAACAGTGGCGCTGATTCCGTCGGCGCCTGTCATCGTTGCCGGGGGCAACCAGACCACGCAATACACCGGCGTTGACACCCAACTGACGAACACGTTCGACGTTACCGCTACGTCCAACGGTCCGGATCAGTACAGCTTGACGCCGGCCATTGTCGGCACGCCGACAAACACCACCGGCGCTGACGTGTCATTGACGTCGCCCTCAAGTCCTGCGTGGATTGGCGCTACCATTACGCTTGCCGGAAGTACGGATACTGTTCTTAATGTTCCCTCAGACGGAACAGCCGATGCCGTGGTCAATTACATAGCCGTGGGTGATACGGTTGTTGTTTCCGGTGAAGTAAGAACTGTCACCGCAGTATCCGATCCCGGTGGATCCGGCACCGCCACCATTACGCTTAATGCGGCTTTGTCGAGCGCTCCTGCAGCCGGTGTATTGGTTGCCGAACGCATTACGGTCAGCGTGCTGGTCGAATCCGGAACCATAACAGCATCCGGTACGAGCATCGTCGTAGTCAAAAATCTTACCGCGACATCGGTGACCGATACGGATGAAACAACAACGTCCGGTAACGTGACCGATACCTATACCAGCGGATTAGCGACTTTCACCAAATACGTCCGCAACGTGACCAATGCGGTTGCCGGGAGCGATTCCATTTCCTATCAGGGTCAGACGTACTACCGAAGCGGCGTAACAGCTTTAACCGCCGAAGTGCTTGAATACCTGATTGTGGTTACCAACAGCGGAAGCGGAAGCATCTCGTCCTGCGTGGTTACCGACAGTCTGCCGGTCGTTTATGCCGATTTTAATACCACGCCCTATAGCGGTTCAACAGCGGTAACCTATTACAATGAAAGTGGGACAGCCTCCTATTTGACGGCAGCCGCTGATGCGGATGCCGCTACCTGGGCCAGCCCTTCACTGACGGTTTATGTGGGAACCGGCGCTACAAGCAGTGCGGGAGGTACGATTGCCGCATCGGCGTTAGTTCATGTTCTTTATCAGATGACAGTGAAATAAATTGTTAAGGAAGCACAAGGCAGGTTGATGATTTCAGACTGGATTAGTAAAACAATGAAGAAGGGGATTTCCGGTCTTCCGATCGGAAATCCCTCCCGTCCGTTTTTTGGCAAAAACGGTAAAGGGACTTCTTTGCTTAAATCCGCACGGAATCGGCTTTGTGGCAGTTACTGTAAATTCAACACAGCGGCGGTCTTGATGATTCTGTTTTCAGTCATCTTTGCCGCCGCTGTTCCATCTTTTGCCCTGGTGCACGGCGACAAAATAGTCAACAGCGCTCAGTTGCATTTTGGGCAAAGCTCAATTCCGGCCACGACATCTGTTTCTGTGACCGGTGTTGTCCGGACGCCGTCCACCATCGAAGTTCTGACCTACGCGCCGCTTCTACCCGGCGCTGATACTGTGAATGTTTCAACAACGGCTTACCGTTCGGGAAGCTCCTCGGGACCCTATGCGGATTTGCCGGCGCCCGTTCCGGTCGGAACCACGACACCGGTTGATTTAAGCCAGCCTGTCCCGCTCACGCCGGCGACCCAAATTCACCAAGGCGATCCGATATTCATCCGCTTGACGGATCTGGATCAGAACCTGGATTCCACTATCAGGGAAACCGTTTTTGTGACGATTACCAATCCCAGAAACGGTGATATTGAAATCATCAAATTGACTGAAACCGGTCCCGATACAGGTGTGTTTTCAGGATACCTGCCCACATCAAGCGGACCGTTGACTTTATATAACGGCAGTATTTCAGTAAAAGAAGGAGACATTCTTCTTTTTAATTATATTGATATCGCTGACGGCAGCGATGCATCGGTTTCGTCTGTTCTGGTGGATCCGTTCGGAATCTTTTTTGACACGACAAGCGGTCTGCCGGTTAACGGCGCCACGATCACATTAATCAATACGACGACAGGACTGCCTGCGGTCGTATTCGGTGACGACGGAATCAGTTCCTTTCCCGCGACCATTATCAGCGGCGGCACGGCGACCGACAGCAGTGGCCAAGCCTATGTGTTTCCTTCC
>JASEHT010000311.1 GCA_030018675.1 Smithella sp. | reverse complement strand
AGCCGCCATCAGGGAACGTGACTGGATAGAGCCATTTCCCATCCAGCCCTCTCTTCCGGTGCTCGTCCCTGCCGGTACCGCAGGCGCAGGCAAGATCGTACTGCGAATCTGTTGAAAGTATCTTCAGCTTTTCGATGGTATCCACGCAAGAATTATATCACAGACTTGACCGGGATAGGGAGTATACCGGGTTTCAGAGGAGGCCTGTGCATTTCTGACACACATCCACAATGCTACATTTCATGCGTAATCAAGTCATCCGTTGTATGAGGTGTTTAAAAACGTATCGCTGGTAGCGTTAACCAGAAGGTTACATCGGAAGGATCTCTGAGGTCAAAGTTCACCGAGGAGTCAAACGACAACCCATTGCGCATGCGGGTAGTTATCCCCAACCCAAGGTTGTAGCGCCCCGTATCCGGCAAAACTGTTACACCACGGCCTCCTAAGGTAAACCGGGTCATCATGGTGCCGGATACCGGGGTGCTGACTTCCAATCTATTATCCCTGGACAGGATCAGTTTGCCGATGAAAACGTCATTCACATGCAAATAAAAGGGTTTTTCAACGATCGAATCATACCAGTCACGCCATTTGCGATAGAAATCACCGTAGTCGAGACTTCTTACAGCAGGCCGGATAGTATGATTCTTTTGATGGCTGCTCATTCGGGCATCGCTTGTGACTTTCAACTCAGCAGATGCCTGGGAAGTGATCATTATCAGTGAAAAAACTAAAATAACTCCCCATAGGGAGAACATCCTCTTCATGGTATTTTTATATTGCAAGAATCATGCGAGTGGGAGAAATTCAAGAGGGGATATTAGATGGAGACGGTAATACGGTAATAATGATACCGTCCTTGCAACTAGTCACTGCCACGGCGATAGGCGGCTCACGGAGCAACAATCCCTGCCAGCCTGACATTTATTGAGCGTACCGGCAAGAGCTGTTTTGCTTTTCTGCTTGACCGCGGATCGGGCCTGCACTCGATTTCGTTCATTTCAGCCAGTAGGCGAACGTCCTTTAATACCCTGCTGTAATCACGGCGCGTCCTCTTGGCCAGGTCATAGATGCTTATCCCGGGGTTGCAGACAACCGTCTTCAAAACTTCGCGGCGCATTCTGGAAAGACGCGCTATCCCGGAGCTCACGGGATACTGGGAGTCACCTGTGGCCATCACGCCCCAGATTGCGTCCCATGCGTCAAGGACTGCCTTCTCATACGGTGAATTTGCATCAAACCCCTTCCTCACCTCCGGCCAAATGGATATGAACTTTTCATCGCCTATTTCTCCAATCAGCCATTCCATCGGCAGATGGATAAACGAGTGGACAAAAACCCGTACGTGTCCCTCCGGGCCCCTCCGGACAATCCCGCGCCACTTTCTGTAGGTCAGATGGCCACTCCAGAATGCCGATCTAAGAATCATGGCCCTGTTTATCATCGCAATACCCCGTCGAAGTAACGTTTGATGTCAAATGCCTTAATCCCCGCGTACTTCTCAGCCACTTGGAGCATTCCAAATTCATCCATCAGTTCCATCCAGCGGATTTTTCTGAGCCCGCTTATGAGTAATGCTTCCGGTACAGCGGCTCCATGCTCGTTAATCGCCCTCACGAATTCCATGAGCGGCCTTATCTCATTGCTTAAGACGTAAATATCGAACAGGTCCCTTGCGGTCTGCCTTGCTCCAGCATGCACTGTTCGTCCTGTTGAGGAGGTTGTGCCCTTCCCGGAACCCGTGATGGTTCTCAGCTTGCGGTGGTAAAGACCCTCAATAGTCTCAGTGCGTATGCCGGCAACGGTCTTAACCGGGAACATGTCCGCGTATATATCCTCGACAATACTTACCTTAAGCAGCTCACCATAAACGTCGGCCATTCCATGAAGTTGCGCCGCAAACATCGGGTCATTGACAATCTCGACCATCTGTAGTGGCACTCCCGCGCCGGAAAGCCGACGCTGGATCATGAGGGGGTCGAACCGGGCATTTACAAAAAAGTCCAGGTCATAGGAAGCCCTGTGTTGCAGATAGCATCTGGCAAGGGCGGTCCCACCGACAAGGATCACCCGCGCGCCGGGAAAGATATTTTTTTCATTGTCGAATATCTTCTCGATTATTTTATCCTGCTGCTTGTATAATTGCTTAAATGTCATATATGACATTATAGGCAATTAATTGAATAAGTCAAGGGAATTTTTGCCGTTGAGCACGGCGTCTTAAAATCTTTAACTCAACCAATACCTGTCCCTGCAGGCATAATAGCGGTTCGTCCTAACCCGCTGAACTTGAGCCTTGTAATTATCTATCAGCCTGAAAATATAGATATAATACGGTATATCAATGAAATGATAAGCCACATGG
>JASEHT010000310.1 GCA_030018675.1 Smithella sp. | reverse complement strand
TGTTCCGCCCGGACCACGCCCTGTGGACCGTGTCCCGAAAGGCATGCTCATCGTAACCCCTGTCGGTCACGCCACTTTCCTTATTCAAATGGATGGTCTGAACATTCTCACCGATCCAATTTGGTCGAACCGTCCCAGCCCAATATCATGGGCGGGTCCCAAAAGACACCTTAAACCAGGCATCCTGTTTGAAGATCTGCCCCCGATTGATGTCGTGCTGGTCTCCCATAATCATTATGATCATCTTGATATTCCTACCCTGGAACGTCTCGCGGATAAGGAACCCCCGTACGCTATTGTGCCTCTGGGCAATCTTAAACTCGTCAAGAGTGCAGGCATCCCCAATGTTGATGAGCTTGATTGGTGGCAGTCGGTCCGCATATCTCCCGACGTAACAATAACATTGGTTCCCGCACAGCACTTTTCTCTGCGCAATCTGGCGAACTACAATAAAACCCTATGGGGAGGTTTTGTCATCTCCGGATATTCGGGTAATGTTTTTTATTCCGGGGATACAGGTTACGGCCCCCATTTCCTGGAAATCGCCCGCCGTTTTTCACCGATCAGGGTGGCTCTGCTTCCGATCGCGCCTTTCCGGCCGCGCGATACCTCTCCCGCGCATCAATACATTATCCACATGGGTCCCGTGGAGGCCGTCAAAGCGCATCTGGATCTAGGCGCGCCTTTCACCGTCGCGGCCCATTTCCAGGCATTTCGGTTGGGCAAGGAAGGATTCGATGATCCGGCGACTATTCTGGCCTCGACATTGGAGGAAAATGATCTGGATCCTGAAATCTTCATCGTGCCGGTGCTGGGTCAAGCCATTATCATGCCCCCGATGACGGATGAATTACAAACGACCATGTATGCTGAAAAACCGATAGCTTTTCCCCCGTTTCAATTTGTTGAAAATGAAGCAGGCGTTGCTCAAGAGCAGAATCCAGTTTCTCAAGCGGAAACTGTGCCGGAAAATGTTGCCATTACGTTGAATGTACAATTTGACACCGGCAAAGCAAATATCAAACCGGAATATCACAATGATATTAAGAAAATTGCCGATGCGATGAACAAATATCCTGCAACGTCAATAATCATCGAAGGACATACAGACAATGTCGGCAAAGAGTTGGTCAATATAAAATTATCCTACCTTCGTGCCGCTAATATCAAAGCTTATCTTGTCAGGAAATTTGATATCGATGGTTCACGCATTCGCGTGATTGGATATGATTACCAAAAACCCGTCGCCGGCAACAAAACGGCAGAAGGCAGACAATTAAACCGTAGAGGCGAGACCCAAATTGCAACGGATGAATCCCCTGATAGTTTATACTCGTTTTTTGAAGATTCCGATCTTCCTCAAGGCGGCTTTTCTATAGTCAATCAGGAAAATATTGATGAAAAGATTAAATCTTTTAATGAACAGTATGGGGTCAAAGCCTATGCAATAAAAACCGTTCAATCGCCTACACTGGAACTTTATAAAATGTGGAGCGGGATATTTTCCCACTGTGCCATCCGTATCGAAACAGACCCGCATTCATTTTATCAGCTTGAAATGCAAGTTTTAACCGATTTAGAAAAAGCAGGCATGAAAGATTTTCATAAAAGCGGGGCGGCAATAAATTTATTAGGTATGACCACTGATCGTTTTGATATTGTGGAATTTACCGATAAAAATGAACGGGCAAAACTGGATAGCAAAGGACTCAATTATGCAACAATGCCCCTTTGCATTAAAAATAAAGCATCCAGAAAAACACCCAAATGGTATCGGAATTGTCTGCGCAACTATGCCGCAAGTTACAATCCTGAAAATGCGCTAAAAGCCGGGAAACGGACAAAAGTATTTGAATATAATCCTGTAACCCACAATTGCTGTAACTTTGTAGAAGAAGCCCTGCAAGCTTGCGGATTAGAAAATTGTTTTGATTTGGGGAAAAGCACTAGCCTTTATCACGAAACCGGGCCACTGGAAGAATAACTAGTGTAGTGTTTCATAAATATCTTTACAGTGTGTCATTTCGAAGCGAAGCGAGAAATCTTAATGATCATAAGTAAACACAAGATATCTCCCGCTGGTCGATATGACAAGGTTTCATTGTAACACTGCACTAGAATGTGCCCTTCATTTCACTGCTCATTGGGCTAGTGACGGTTTTATAGCCAGCGCCGCGGCTTCTGCGCTGCAATCGCGTGTGGGTTTAATGCCCCTTGTACGGACAGAAGCAAGCTCGGCCCTGGCAGATTTCAGATCAGCCAGAAACGAGGGATCGGCGTGCAGCCGGGCTACAGCACCGGCAGCTATGACACGGCCCTGCACAACGTCGCTGTGCCAATGGGCGTTACAGACATTGCGGCTTTCTCCAA
>JASEHT010000030.1 GCA_030018675.1 Smithella sp. | reverse complement strand
AAAAAAACCGCCCTGAAGCGCTTGGGCCGTCCGGAAGAGGTCGCCCAGGTGGTGGCTTTCCTGGCCTCCGATGCTGCATCCTACATTACCGGCGCGGTCATTCCGGTTACGGGCGGAATCGATCTGCTTACGTTATAAAATATTAACAACGAAAAATATAAAACAATACTTAGAAAGCACTTAATAATGAACACACAAGCCATGATTAAAGAAGAGGAGCACATGCAAATGGACATCATTAGGAAAGGCAGGGGCGAACTGTTCACCGATCCTGATCCCGATCACGCACGAGCATTTTTTCAGAAGAAATCGAGAAAGATGGTGAACAAATCTATGACACTTGCAAAAGCCATCGAGACTTTTGTTCATGACGGGGAATACTTTGCCTTGGGCGGATTCGGGGCCAACCGGACACCCATTGCGGCCTGTCATGAGATGCTCAGACAAAGAAGGAAAAACATGGGCTTTTGCGGGCACACGTCCACCCATGATTTTGAAATTCTCTGTGCGGGAGAGGTCTTTGATCGGGTAGATGCAGGATACATTGTGGGTCTGGAAGCACGAGGACTTTCCCCCTGTGCGAGGAGATACATGCAGACCGGCAAAGTTAAGGTGACCGAGTGGACCAACTACAGCATTTCGGCGAGGCTTCGGGCGGCCGCCATGGGCGTTCCCTTTATTCCGACGCGTAATCTTTTGGGCACGGACACCTTTGAGTGCAGCGCCGCCAAGATTATCGAGTGCCCGTACACGGGCAAGAAACTTGCCCTTCATCCTGCTCTGTATCCGGATGTGGGCATTATCCACGTTCACGAGTCGGATGTGTACGGCAATGTCCGGGTAAGAGGAATCCTCAAGTCAGACAACGACCTGGCCCGCGCCTCAAAGAGAGTGATCGTGACTTGCGAGCGTCTGATTACAAATGAAGAGATACGGCGGGATCCCACGGAAACCACGTTCCCCTATTTCCTCGTGGATGCGGTGTGCGAGGTTCCGTACGGCGGCTATCCGGGCACCATGGCGTATGAGTACTTTTCGGACGAAGAGCACTTACGGGAGTGGCTGAAGGCCGAGGAAGACCCTGATGTTTTCAAGGATTTTCTCCAGAGAAACATTTACGACTGCAAAGATCACCATGAATACATTAACAAGAACGGCGGCATGGAGAAGATGCTCCAGCTCAGAACCATAGAGCATCTGCTGCATAAGGAGGGAAAAAGATGACAACGACCTATAACGCGATGGAATTGATGATCTGTGTTGCATCGAGAGAACTCGAGGATGGTTCTACGCTGGCCGTGGGTACCGGCGCGCCTTGTGCGGCAGCCATGCTGGCCCAGAGATTGAACTCCCCCAACCTTTCGATTCTGTTTGAAGCAGGGAGCGTCAGCCCACAACTGCCTGAGATGCCTATTTCTGTTGGTGATTCACGAGCCAGTCACAAGGCTGTGATGGTTTCCACAATGGGGGCCATCATGGAAACTTGTCAACGGGGATATGTCGACTATACTTTTCTCGGCGGTGCGCAAATTGATATGTACGGCAACCTGAATTCGACGTTCATTGGAGGAACCCATCAGAAGCCCAAGGTTCGTTTCCCCGGAAGCGGTGGTGCGAACGATTTCGGGAGCTTCTGCTGGAAGATGATGGTGCTGACTGTCCAGGATGCACGACGCTTTGTGGAAAAATGCGAATTCATCACCACGCCTGGATGGCTTTCTGGCGGCAACAGCCGGTATGAGGCGGGACTGCCCGAAGGCACCGGACCTTATAAGGTCTTCACCAACATGGCGGTGATGGACTTCGAGCCGGAAAGCAGGCGGATGCGCATTATTTCCATCAATCCCGGCTATTCGGTTAAGGATGTGCAGGACAACTGCGGATTCGAGCTTCTTAAGGCGCCAAAAATAACTGAAACACTGCCACCGACGGAAATCGAACTGAAGATACTTCGAGAAGAAGTCGATCCGCACCGGTACGTTATCGGAAGATAAAACAGAAGATTGTCAAAATAGAAAGTCGATTGAATGATTTATTAAACGAAAGAGAGGACGATGATATGGATCAGTTAGCTCAAACATTTTCAGCACTCGAAGAGGATCGTGTTTATCAGATCGTTGATGAATGCCTCGAAAAGTCAATTGCTCCCTTGTTGATTGTCAATGAATTGTCCAGAGGGATGGAAAAAGTGGGACAGTTATTTAAGGATGATGAATACGCCCTGGCGGAGCTCATTTATGCCGGTGAAATATTCAAAGAGGCCATGGAAAAAATCAAGCCTCTGCTTCTGGATGGCGAAAGCAGCTCTGCTGGCCTCGTTATCATGGGAACTGTTGCAGGTGATATTCATGATCTTGGCAAGAACATCGTTATTACCATGCTCGAGTGCTCCGGATTCAAGGTCATTGATCTTGGTGTAGATGTGCCTGCTAAAAAATTCGTCGAAGCCATCAAGGAATCGGGGGCGAGTCTTATCGGCATGAGCCTTCTGCTTACAACAGCCATGGATAGCCTGCGCAACGCTATCATGGCCATTGAAGAAGCCGGTATCAGGAACAATATCAAGATAATGATCGGCGGGGCGCCTGTCAGTGAACATCTCAGGGAGGAAACAGGTGCTGATTATTTAGGACGTGACGCTGTTGAAGCTCTGACCATAGCCAGGAAAGTCTTTCGTCAGTCAACTGTGGATGCGAGGTGACCCATGAAAGCTGCAGAAAGAATCAATGCGGTCATCAACCTTGAATGTCCCGACCGTGTTCCCCTGGCTCCATTGCTGGACCACTGGGCGGCAACCTATACCGGCATTACCAACGCGGAATTGATGTCTGATCCGGACAAGCGTTTTAACGCGGTACTTAAAACAGCCATTGATTTTAAGTGGGACATGAGTTTCCTTGCCGATACGGTCAATACCACATTATTAAAATTGGGTGTTCCGGCACGGTTGAAGCTGCCGGGCATAGATCTTCCGGAAAGAAGTGAACACCAGTTCGATGAAAAAGAAGTCATGACTGAAGAGGATTTTGATATTCTGGAATCTGATGGCCTTATCGCCCTATTCTCAAAATTAATTCCGCGGATATATCCTGAAATGACTGTTGAGTCAGCGATGACTGATTTTGCCCGTGCGAGCACGGAAATAACCGATCAGGCCGCTTGGCTACGTGAGAATGGAATCGAACCGGCAGTTGGGTTTGTTATACCGGGCCCTTCCTTCGAGTATTTCTGTTTTGCGAGATCCATCAATGTTGCGCTCACTGACCTGAGAAGGCGTCCTGAAAAATTGAAAATTGCCGGCAAACGTTTCTGTCATGATATGTTGGACCTTGCCATAGCATCTTCCGGACAAAATAATATCGGCAGAGTTTTTATCGGTCTGAGTCGCTCATCCCCGGTTTTTCTTTCAAACAAGCTTTTTGAGGCATTTGTACTACCTGATCTCGAAGTATTGGTAAATGGTCTCATGGATGCCAATATAACACCGGTATTTCATTGTGATACTAACTGGACAAAATTCCTACACTACTTTCAACGATTCCCTAAAGGCAAGTGCATCATCGAACTGGATAGTTTCACCGACATCTTCAAAGCAAAAGAAATACTGGGTGGACACATGGCCATTATGGGCGATGTGCCCAGCACGTTGCTGGCCGAAGGAACGAGAGATGAGGTGATGTGCTATTGTAAAAAACTTATCGAAGAAGTTGGCGGGGGCGGTGGATTTATTCTGAGTTCCGGATGCTCCGTTCCGCTCAATGCAAAGGTTGATAACGTGCGTGCCATGTCCGAATCTATTGATGAATGGGGATGATATAAATAATGTGCAAGAACTTGTTACTAGAAATACAATGAAGATACCATTGGAGAATATTAGATGAAAATCAACATGAATCAATGGATGCAGAATATCCTGAAATCTGAAAAGCGAAAAGCCTTTCCATTGATGCCTTACCTGGGGCTTGAACTGACTGGTAAGAAAATACTTGAGGCGGTTAAAGACGGCCAGGTGCAAAGCCGGTGTGTCCAGGCAATAGCTTCCCGCTTTCCATCAATCGCAAGCGTTACCATAATGGATTTGTCTGTGGAATGCGAAGCGTTCGGGGGCACAATACGTTTTGTCGAGAACGAGGTGCCCACAACAATCGGGGCTGTTGTGAATGATATGAATGACGCGGAAGCATTGAAAATGCCGGAGGTCGGAGCGGGACGTACAGGTGTTTATCTTCATGCTGCTCAACTTGCCGCGCAAGCAACAACAGACAGACCTGTTTTCGGCTGCCATATCGGTCCCTTTTCCCTGGCCGCGAGGCTTTGCGGCATGACGGAAATCATGGTTAAGCTTCGCAAAGAGCCGGCTATGGTGGAAACAGTGCTCAACAAGTGCACAGAGTTTCTTGTCCAATACGCAAAGGCATACAAGAAAACAGGGGTGAATGGCATTGTGATTGCTGAACCGGCAGCTGGCTTGATCAATGCAACTCAGTGCGAAAAATTTTCATCCAGCCATGTCAGCAGAATCGTATCAGCCGTTCAGGATGAAAACTTTTTAATTATAATTCACAACTGCGGCAATACGCATAAATTGGTCCCGGCGATGCTGGTAACCGGCGCCATGGGTTTCCATTTCGGGAACGCTGTCGACATGAAACAGATTATGCCCCAGGTTCCGGCACATATTCCGGCCTTTGGGAATATTGCTCCGATCCTGTTCAGGAATGGAAGCAGCATGGAAGTAAGGGAGAAGACGACTGAATTACTAATGGCGATGAAAGATTACCCGAATTTCGTGCTTTCTTCTGGTTGCGACATCCCTCCCGGGACACCGCTCGGAAATATTGACGCCTTGTTTGATGCATTAGCTGATTACAATACGTGATTTTTTCACAGAAAGTAGTCCATTATGAGAGAAATTATTAAAGAAGATCCTAAAAAAATCAAAATAGATATTCAAAAGATTCATGCTTTTCGGAAAAGAGATAAATCTTCTTTAATTCCAGAAACGATTACGCGTCATGTAGAAAAAGCATATGACCTTTTCTGTCAGTTCGCTGTCCCGGTCAGTATTGTAACTGAGGTAACCTGCTCACAGTTTCAATCTATTTATTCAGGTGCTGGTCTGAATGAGCCGCGGGCACCTCTCGACGATATAATGACTGATAATGCTGTATATCTCCTTTTTGCAATGACACTGGGGTCTGATGTATCACTTTATATATCTGATCTTTTTAAAAAGGGTGAACATCTATTAGGACATTTACTTGATGAAATATGTTCAACCGGAATCGAAGTGTTTGCTGATGAGATAACCGGGATGTGCTTTGCCGGTGAAGTCTCAAAGGGGACACTCAATAATAATGACATTATGTTGCGATACAGTCCCGGTTACTGCGGCTGGCATATAACAGGCCAAAAATTTTTACACAAATACTTAAAAAGTCAGGGTATTGGAATTAGACTTACAGAAAACTGCTATATGGAACCAATCAAGTCAATATCGGGTGTAATGATCGGCTGTAGTACATCATTGCATGATTTTAATAAAAATTATCCTTTTTGCATCGATTGCCGGACCAAGACCTGCCGGAAACGATTGGTTGTTAATGGTATACGAAATAGCAGTTGATCATCGGATGGACCGGGATAATAATTTTCCATAGATGGCTTACCTTCTCAAAAAAAGAGAGCACAGAAGTGTGATGAATATCGGGTTTATTCCAAAACATAATTCACAACGTCAATGTATCGATATGCCGCGGTCAGGCAGGCCGTGTAAATATAACGATGAGACGGGATTTTCATGAATGACTACAAAACATCATCTACCGTATTGCTCGGCATCATTAACGCGGCGCTAAAGCTGGGGGTCGACATCCAGTCCATCCTGCGGCAGCTCGGTATTTCCATAAATTTAGATCATATCACCCAAACCACCATCAATTTGAAGCAGGTTCATGCCATTGTCGCGGCCGTCGAAAAGGCGGGCGGTCATCCGGCTCTCGGACTCTTAACCGGTGAGGATTTCGATTTCGAATATCTACCTGATCTCAAGTCCTTTTTGATGTCCGCCTCCACCCTGAGGGAAGCCTTTGAATCCATCCGCCCCATTCAAAAACTGATCTCCCCCCTTTTAATCCTGAATGCTGAAGAAACCGGGAAGGTAGCCATCATCAAGTTTCAGCCGGATGGTATGCTTGACGGGGAAGACGAGCGGCACTATTCGGAAATGATCTTTACTTGCATCAAAACCATCATCAATCGCCTGATGAAAAAGACTGTCCTGCCCGAAGCTGTTCATTTCCGCCACGGCCGGTCTGAACTCACTCCCCTGTATAAAGATTTTTTCGGCAGCGTCATTGTCCTGAATGCACCGGAGAATGCCATCATCTATGATCGCACCATCATGGATATCCCTCTGCCCGGCGGATTTCCGGAGATTCGGCGGCAGGCAGGAAGAATCGTCAATCAGCAACTGGCCAGTTCGCCATTGTGCGGCGGACTGCTCGAGGATATCGAAAGGCTCTTGGCCGCACGCAGTGAGTTATTGAATGCGCCGATAGAACAGGTAGCGCGGTCGATGAATATGAGTGCTCGCACCCTACAACGCCGTCTGGCTGAAAACGGGCATAGCATAACCGGGATGCGGGATCTGATCAGATTTAAACTGGCAATCCAGGCCTTACAATCCAAGCGGCACAGTATCGAAGAAATTGCCGAAAAGCTTGGTTTTTCAGACCGGCACTGCTTCACACAAGCCTTTAAACGGTGGTCAAGCCTTTCTCCCAGCGCCTATCGTAAAAAATTTTCCATAGCTTAATCCCGAAGACATACGAACTTTACCCGGTGTAATTCAAATTGGCGCCAATTCTTCCTATTTTGGCATCCGCCGCTCTAGACGTTTCCGGTCGTAATGAGATATCGGATACAATCCTTGGAAAAAGAGAAGTTGATGAATCAGCGGGCGGAAAGTTGTCAGAAACGCAAATCATTCGCCAATCAGTCAGTCTAACCACTAAAAAAAGGAGATTGTCAAAATGAAAAGCAATGAATCAACAGAAGGAAAATCTTCAATGAACCCAAAACATGCGCCAATTTTTGAACCGATCACGATCAATGGATGCGAGATCAAGAACCGCATTGTCATGTCGCCCATGAACTGCAACTATACGGCGCCGGATCATTACATCAGTAAGCAGCAGATGGCCTATTACGCCGCCAGGGCCAAGGGCGGAACCGGTCTCATCATCACCGAGGCGCAGGCGGTATCCACGCTGCCCTGTGCGGACACCTACCGCAAATATAACAATCCGTACCTGACCGATTATCGTTATGTGCCCCTGCAATCCGAACTGGTGGAGCATGTGCATTCCTTCGGCGCCAAGATCTTCGCTCAGCTTTTTACCGGCCCCGGGCGGCAAGGGTCCCACGATATAGGCGCTGCGGAGCCGGCTTCCGCCTCAGCCATTCCCTGGCGCTGGCAGTTTCATAAGGCCATGAACGGCTCAATGGATATGAAGGTCTTAAAGGGAGGGATCAGGATGTCGGGATACCATGGCGCTATCCCTGATATCGAGAAAGACCCGGAGGCCTTCATCGCCCTGGTGGATAAGATCCCCATGATGCATATGATGGGGCGGCCGCCCCGGGAAATCACGCGGGAAGAGATAAAGCAGCTTGTCATCGATGAAGGCAAGGGCGCGAGGCTGGCGAAACTGGCCGGATATGATGGGGTCGAGATCCATGCCTGTCACGGCTATCTGGTGCACTCCTTCCTGGTCCAACGGTCCAATTACCGAAAGGACGAGTACGGCGGCAGTTTTGAAAACCGTATCCGTTTTCTGCTGGAGCTGGTAAGGTCGGTGCGGCGGACCGTGGGGCCTGATTATCCGGTGGGAGTGCGTTTCTCCGCATCAGACGACCTGCCCGACGGGTACGATCCAAACGTCGCCGCCATGATAGCGAAGCGGGTGGAGGAAGAAGGGGCGGATTTCATCGATTTGTCCGACGGTTCGTATGAGGCCATGAGCGATTTTCTGCCCAACACCGAAGGTCAGGTCATGGACAAGTCCGCCGTCATTCAGGCTGCGGTGAAGATCCCGGTCATGTGTCCCTCCATTCACAATCCCGATAATGTTGCGGATGTCCTGCAAAAAGGCAAGGCGCAAATGGTTCTGCAGGGGCGTCAGCAAATTGCGGATCCGGACTGGGTGAACAAGGTGAAGGAAGGCAGAGAGAAGGAGATCATCAAATGCACCCGCTGCAACCTGGGCTGTCTCATCCGCTTTGTGGCAATGCTTCCGGTACGTTGCGTCAAGAACCCGAGAACAGGACTGGAAGAGCATATCGAGGAATATGCCCGACGCCCCATCCTGCCGTTGAAGAATCGCGTGTGGCAGACCGTCGCGGATTGGGGTCGTAAGGAACCGTCCGCGACATGGGAATACACCAATGAAGAAATCGAGCAGATCATGGACGTATAAGGATAAGAACGGAGATAGACTCATACAAGACGTCGACGGATTGCGATAAATAAAAAAGGAGCACCTTATGGCAAAAATAAACGATGATGGTTTTTTTAAGATTGACCCCGAGCCCCACCTGATCGGGGAAAGTGGTTCATACTATGAGTACTTTCCAGGGTATAAGATGTGGTGGAAGGCGATTGATAATATTTCAAGGCCGCTGTTTTCATGCACCCATCCCACGCTCATGGCAAAGGCTTTCGAAGGGCTGGAGGAGTGGGAAGCCCTAAAAAACCCTGATCCCTCCAATATCCTGCGCGCCATGGATAAATATGGCGTGGACATTGCCTGCCTTCTGCCCGAGTCGTGCATGGATACCTGCGGTTATTCGGGCCGGTTCTGCACAAACGGGGAAATGGCCGAGATCGTGGAATCGAACCCTGATCGCTTCATGTATCAGCCCAACATGTCTCCCATCAAGTTCAAGGGCGTCAAGAACAGCATCAGGGAACTGGAGTATTGGGTAAAGGAAAAGAAGGCAAAGATATTCAAATACCTGTGCACCGAAGATACCTACATCAATGATCCGGAGCTGTGGCCCTTCTATGAGAAATGCGAGGAGCTCGGTATCGTGCTGGACATTCATACTGGCATGTCATGGTGTCCTCCGCAGGCAAGCAAGTATGCAAATCCTGTATTCCTCGACGATGTGTGCCGTGATTTCCCTGAACTGAAGATCATAGCGTTTCATATGGGGTACCCCTATTGCGATCAACTGAACATGGTGGCCATGGGGCATGCGAATCTTTATGTCTGCCTGAGCCTCCTGGTTCCCTGGGCGATCACCGCTCCGAGAAAATTCGCGACCATCATCGGCGAAGCCTTGCGGTGGGTCGGGCCTGACAAGATCATCTGGGGAACGGACTATGCGGGTTTTGCCCTCCAGATCAAAAACGCCGTGGAAGGATTGCGGGATTTCCAGATACCTGATGACATGCAGGAAGGCTATGGCTACCCGCCCATTTCAGAAGAAGACAAACGCAAAATCTTCGGCGGCAACCTGGGACGTCTCCTGGGGATTGATACGTCCGTGCGTCGGGTGAAATCAACATAAAGAAAGAAATGTTCGTGCAATAAGATTTTAAGGGTAAGGTTGCCGTGGGCACAGGCGCATCCTGTGGAAATGTGCGAGTTCATCACCACGCCTGGATGGCTTTCGGGCGGCAACAGCCGGTATGAGGCGGGACTTCCCGAAGGCACCGGCCCGTACAAGGTTTTCACCAACATGGCCGTTATGGATTTCGAGCCGGAAAGTAAGCGCATGCGCATCATTTCCATCAATCCCGGCTATTCGGTTAATGATGTGCAGTACAACTGCGGATTCGAGCTGCTCAAGGCACCAAAAATAACTGAAACACTGCCACCGACCGAAATCGAACTGAAAATTCTCCGGGAGGAAGTCGATCCGCACCGATATGTTATCGGGAGATGAAACAGAGGATTGTCAAATAATAGAAAGTCTATATATGGATAGAGGCATATAGCGATTGAAATATTTTCTAATTATTAAATTGACATTTACAAACCTTCCATTTATTTTCCTTTACTGCTAATACAGTAGTAAACCATATTTATAATAAGTTAATAATATGAGCACACCACGAATAATTAAGACACCTTTGACTGAAGAAGTTATCACTTCGCTGCATGCCGGTGATATGGTTTTATTGAGCGGCGAGGTTTACACGGCGCGCGATGTTGCGCACCGGCGTCTGTATGAATCTCTGCTCAAAGGAGAGAAACTGCCCATTGATTTGTCGCAAACGATTTTGTTTTATGCAGGCCCGTCACCCGCGCCGCCGAAAAAAGTTATCGGTTCTTCTTCATGGACAACTATTGCCACTTTTGGGACATAATGGGACATCAGACTAATGATATGACAAATAGTGCAGAAGTAAATCGACCTGTTTTTGATGGGATTTGGGACCGGAAGCGATAAGAAGACTGACGGTCAAAAATTTTCCACTTGTGATAATCAATGGTTCTCAAGGCAATGATTATTTTTATCTTTCTCAACAACCTAGGTGGCTTATTTCTTGAATATAACAATCGACCGGATATATAGACAAAAAGGTATTGACTGAAGTTTTTTTCTATATTATGAATGCTGGTCATTTTTCGTAAAACGATAAGGAGAAGAGTCTAAATGATAGAAGTCAGATGGCATGGACGAGGCGGTCAGGGGGCGGTGACATCGGTCGAACTGTTGGCTGTTTCGGCAATCGCTGCCGGAAAATACGCCCAGGGATTTCCCAGTTTCGGCCCGGAAAGAAGAGGGGCTCCGGTAGCCGCGTTCACCCGCATTGATGATAAAAAAATCAATGTCCGTTCCGGCATTTATGAACCTGATGTCGTTTTGGTGCTTGATTCCAGCCTGATCGGGTTGGTGAATGTTCTGGATGGTCTGAAACCGGGCGGCAAGGTTATTGTGAACACGCCCAAAACACCTGATGAAATACGCAAGGACCTGAATTTCAACGGCACCGTTGCCACCGTTGACGGCACTGGCATCGCCCGCAAGGAAATGGGCGTTCCCATTGCAAACACCACAATGATAGGCGCGTTACTGAAAGTTACAGGGATTCTTTCTCTGGATGATGTCAAAGAATCCGTCGAACATCGTTTCGGACGGATCGCCCAGAAGAATCTCAACGCGATGAAACGGGCCTACGACGAAATAAAAATTAGTAATTAAGGGGTAAATTCAAATGGCATTGAAATCATGGAAAGAACTTCCCATCGGCTGTGTTGTTTCCGAGCCGGGAAGCGCCAGTGAATATCATACGGGAAGCTGGAGGTCTCAAAGACCCATCTGGGATAATGCAAAATGCATCAAGTGCGGTATCTGTTACGTTTTCTGTCCGGAAGGTTGTGTGCAGCAAACTGAAGATGGTTTTTTCCAGGCAAACATGGATTATTGCAAGGGTTGCGGTATTTGCGCACATGAATGCTGGCCCCGCGCGATTAAGATGGTAGAGGAGGGATGATATGGGCAAACGCGTTGGTTTAGAAGTAACTGTAGCCGTGGCGGAAGCCGTGGCTCTCTGCCGAATCGATATGGCAGGGGTTTACCCTATTACTCCCCAGTCGCACATCGCGGAACATCTTTCCAGTCTGGTGGCCGACGGAACGCTCGAAGCGGAATTTGTCACGGTGGAATCCGAGCATTCGGCCATGAGCGCCGTCATCGGCGCGTCCGCGACGGGCGCCCGCGCTTACACGGCAACCGCTTCACAGGGACTTTTGCTGATGAATGAGCTGTTGCCCATTGCCTCGGCGATGCGTCTGCCGATCTGCATGGCCATTGCCAACCGGGCGGTCTCCGGTCCGCTCAACATTTTAAACGACCATTCCGATATTATGCCGCAGCGCGATACCGGCTGGATATCGCTTTTTGTCGAAAACAGTCAGGAAGCGGTGGATCTGTCCATTCAGGCATTTAAAATAGCCGAGCACAAAGATGTCATGCTACCGGTGAATGTGAATATCGACGGTTTTCAGTTGACGCACATGGTGGAGCCGGTGGAGCTGCCCACTCAAGAAGAAGTGGATGAATTTCTTCCGCCACTGACACCGCACGCGACACTCCATCCCGCAAAACCGGTGACCATGGGCGCGTTTTCCATGTCCGATTACTTTACCGAAATCATGAAGGCGAAAGATGAAGTCATCAAAAATTCCAAAAAAATCGTTCTGGAGGTATGGGACGAGTGGGGAAAGAAATTCGGACGTCATTACAAACCGGTGGAAAGCTACAGGGCGGATGACGCGGATATTCTCATGCTGACCATGGGGTCGATGGGCGAAACCGCGAAAATCGCGATTGATGAACTCAGACAAAAAGGCGTGAAAGCGGGTCTGCTCAAGTTAAGATTGTGGCGTCCGTTTCCCTTTGAGGAAATCCGGGAGGCGCTCAAAAACGCGAAAACGCTCATTGTAACCGATCGCGCCGTTTCCTTCGGCGGTCCCGGCGGTCCCGTGTTTTCGGAAATTAAATCAGCGCTGTTTGCCGGCAAACATCATCCGGCGATTTACAACTACATCATCGGTCTCGGCGGACGCGACGTTGCGGTTCGCGATTTTGTCGGCATGTTTGAAAAGATTCTTTCCGATAAAGACCAAAAAGCCAAAGATACTTATGAATTCTGGGGAGTGAGAGAATGAATATAGTAGAAAATTTTGATTTATTTGCCCCGCGGCTCATTAACAAGCAGGAACTCTTTTCCTCCGGACATCGCGCCTGCTCCGGATGCGCCGAAGTATTGGCCGTGCGGCTGATGTGCAAGGCGCTGGGCGAAAACACAGTCATCGCGTCCGCGACGGGCTGTATGGAAATTGTTTCCAGCATGTTTCCCACCACTGCCTGGCGTGTGCCGTGGATTCACGTGGCCTTTGAAAATGCCGCAGCCGTCGCCTCGGGCGTGGAAGCGGGCCTCAAGGCACTGCAGAAAAAAGGAAAAATAGACGGTCGCTACATCAAGGTGGTCGGCATGGCCGGCGACGGCGGCACGATGGACATCGGTTTTCAGGCTCTTTCCGGAGCGATGGAACGCGGACACGATATGATTTACGTGTGCTTCGACAATGAAGCCTACATGAACACGGGGATTCAGCGCTCCAGCGGCACGCCGATGGGCGCGTCCACCACAACGGCGCCGGCGGGAAAAGTGAGCATCGGCCAAAAGACATGGAAAAAAAACATGCCGGAAATCATGGTTGCTCACGAGATCCCTTATGTGGCGACCGTTTGTACCAGCTATCCGCTGGACTTCATCCGCAAACTCGAAAAAGCCAGAAACATCAAAGGGCCGTCTTACATCCACTGTTTCTCCGTGTGTCCGACCGGTTGGCGGTCGCCTTCCCACACGGCCATATCCATGGGGCGGCTGGCCGTGGAAACAGGCGTCTTCCCGTTGTATGAAGTGGAAAACGGTCATTACCGGATGTCTCCGGATATGCCCAAAAAACCGCGTCCCATCCGTGATTATTTCAAATCGCAGGGACGTTTCCGCCACTTGACGGACGCGGACATTGATATGATTCAGAACAGGGTCAATAAGGAATTTCAAAAGCTTGTTGAGAAAACAAAGTATCTCAAAACGGGCAATGAATAGGTCAAATAACCGAGGTGAGATCAGCATGAAAAAAACCGCTAATTATGCAGCAAAAACCAGAGAAATCGTCAAAAAGCACGGCGGCGACAAAGGCGCGCTTATCGCCGTGCTGCAGGATATTCAGGAAGCGTTCAATTATCTTCCCAAAGGGGCCATGATCACGGTCAGCACCATGATGGGAATACCAGCGAGTCGTGTTTACGAAGTCGCTACTTTTTACAACGCCTTCAGCCTGAATCCGCGAGGAAAACACATCGTGAAAATCTGTGTAGGGACCGCCTGTCACGTCCGCGGTGCATCGGCTATTCTGGACAAGTTCGAGCAGAAGTTGCTTATAAAACCGGGCGAGACAAATCAGGATCAGAAGTTCACACTGGAACTCGTCAATTGTGTAGGCGCCTGCGCGCTGGGACCCGTCGTCGTCATCGATACCGAGTATCACGGTCAGATGACGATTAATAAGGTGGATAAAATCATCAATGAGATGAACAAAGAGGGGGCGCAGCAATGACAAAAATTACGAGTGCTCAAGCCTTGCGCCAGGTACAGGAAGATCTAAAGAAAAATTTTGATCCCTCCAAGAAACTCGTCACCATCTGCGCCGGCACCGGCTGCCGCGGTTACGGCTGCATGAAGGTGAAAGAAGAACTGGAGGCGGAAATTAAAAAACAAAACATGGACGTGGAGGTCCGCGCGACCGGCTGTTTCGGCTTCTGCGAAAAAGGGCCGCTGGTGATTGTCCATCCGGAGAAAGTTTTCTATCAGCAGGTCAAGGTCAAAGACGTGGCGGATATCATCGGCAAGACCGTCGCCACCGGCGAGGTGGTGGAGAAGCTGCTCTACCGTGACCCCAACACCAATCAGACCGTACTCAGGGAAGAGGACGTTCCCTTCTATAAAAAACAGAATCGCCTGGTTTTCGGCCAAAACGGCCTGATCGATCCAACGCGCATTGAAGACTATCTCATTCTGGGCGGTTACTCGGCGTTGGCTAAAACGCTTTCGGATTTCACGCCGGAAGGCGTGATCAGTGAGGTGAAGAAAGCCGGGCTGCGCGGAAGAGGCGGCGGAGGTTTTCAGGCCGGCGTCAAATGGGAAGGCTCCCGGAAGGCGCACGGTGAACCCAAATATGTCATCGCCAACGGCGATGAAGGCGACCCCGGCGCGTATATGGACCGCTCTTTGATGGAAGGCAATCCGCACAGCGTGCTCGAAGGCATGGCAATCGGTGCGTACGCGATCGGCGCATCCGAAGGCTATATTTATGTGAGACACGAATATCCCCTGGCCGTTTTGCACCTGACGATGGCGATTGCCGCCGCGAAAGAAGCGGGGCTTTTAGGGAAAAATATTCTGGGAACGAATTTCTCCTTTGATATTCATATCAACAAAGGCGGCGGCGCGTTTGTCTGCGGCGAGTCGTCGGCGCTTTTCGCCTCGATTGAAGGCCGCGCCGGAGAACCCCGCGCCAAATATATTCATGCTGTGGAAAGAGGTTTATGGGACAAACCCACCGTACTCAATAATGTCGAAACATGGGCCAACGTGCCGTTGATTATCAACAAGGGCGCGGATTGGTACGCTTCCATCGGCACCGAGGGATCCAAGGGCACAAAGATTTTCTCTCTGGTCGGCAAGATCAACAACACCGGCCTTATCGAAGTTCCCATGGGTATTACGCTGCGCGAAATCGTCTACGACATGGGCGGCGGCATTCCCAAAGGCCGCAAATTCAAGGCGGTTCAGACCGGCGGCCCGTCGGGCGGCTGCATTCCGGAGAGCCTGCTCGATCTGCCCGTTGATTTCGACAAGCTCTATGAAGTCGGTTCCATGATGGGTTCCGGCGGCATGATCGTCATGGATGATAAATCCTGTATGGTCGACGTCGCCAGATACTTCCTGAACTTCCTTCAGGAAGAATCATGCGGCAAATGCGTTCCCTGTCGCGAAGGCGTCCGCCGCATGAGAGAAATTCTCGACGACATCTGCTCGGGCAAGGGCAGGGAAGGCGACGTGGAACTTCTCGAGCATCTATCCATCGGCGTGGCCGACGGATCGCTTTGCGCGCTGGGCGGTTCCGCTCCCAATCCGGTCTTGAGCACCATAAAATATTTCCGTGAGGAGTATGACGCGCATATCAAGGAGCATCGATGTCCCGCGGGCGTCTGCAAGGCACTCATCACCTACAGCATCGATGCCGAAGAATGCACCGGCTGTACCCTGTGTAGCAAAGTCTGTCCCGTGGATGCGATCAGCGGAGAAAAGAAAAAGGCGCATAAAATAGACAACGAAAAATGCACCCGTTGCGGCGCGTGTATCGAAAGCTGCAAATTTGACGCAATTCTTGTGAAGTAATGAGGTGGATATAACCATGGTAAATATGATTATTGACGGAAAAAACGTATCGGCGCCCAAGGATTCCATGTTACTGGAAGTCATTCGCGGCGCCGGCATTTCGGTGCCGACGTTGTGTGCTCACGAATCGGTCAGCCGTTCGGGCGCCTGCCGCCTGTGCGTGGTGGAAATTAAAAAGGGCAACCGGACGCGGATTGTCACCTCGTGTCTCTACGGCGCGGAAGAAGGGCTGATCGTCAACACGAAAAGCGACCGCGTATTAAACGTGCGACGTCTGGTTATGGAACTGCTCCTGGCGCGGTGTCCAGAATCGGAAGTTCTCCAGAATCTGGCCAAAGAAATGGGCGTTGAAGCGCAGACTCGGTTTGTTGCCGATTCCGATAAAGGAAAATGTATTTTATGCCGCTCCTGCGTGCGCGTCTGTGAAGAAGTTGTCGGCGTCAGCGCCATCGGTCTTTTTGCCCGCGGCTCGCGCAAAACGGTGGGAACGCCGTTTATGGAACAATCCGACGCCTGTATCGGTTGCGGCGCGTGCGTCTATGTCTGCCCCACGAACCACATCGTCATGATCTCGACCGGCGATAAGCGGAAAATTTGGGGGCGCAAATTCAAAATGCAGGACTGCTCCAAATGCGGCAAGTTTTTCGCCCCAGTGGATCAATTAAAGTTCATCAGCAAAAAAACCGGAACCTCCATGGAGGATCTTTCCGTCTGCACGGAATGCCGGTAAATAACGGTTTTCAGTAAAAAATCCCACCCCGAGATTGCCTCACAATACGTAGAGGCAATCTTTTTTTTTGTCCGATCATCCTTTGAAAAAATGAAGTGATGCAGTATAATAACAGCCGAAAGGAGCAGGCCATGAATAATGCTAAAATGATGAAACAGATAATCGATTTGCAGAAAAAATCATTCGAAAATTGCTTCTCAATCATGGTCACGCTTCAAATGCAGGCTGAAAATATATTCAACTTTTTCCATTATCTGCCGATCATGAGCGATGAAGGGAAAATATTCATGAAGCAGAGAACCGATGCATACAAGACATGGATAGACGATTTAAGAAAAGCCGTGAATGAAGGATACGCTAAAATCGATGCCCTGTGCGATGATGACACCATGACCGCTTTCCGCGATCAGACTGAAAAGATCTACCAATTTTACATCAATCAGGCAAACTGGCAGCCCCAGAATTTGACCAAAACGATCAAAGAAATGGATATTCTTTATAAGCGCGGTTGCGATGAATTCAAAAAAGTTGTGGATGAAAACATCCGGTGCCTGAAAAATTACCACAATCCTGCTCAAAAAGGACAGACAAAAACCAAATAGAACGATTGAGTTATCTGCGCAAGACTTTTTTCATCTTTCCTTTTCCAACTACCTTTAATTTTTTCTAGAACCGATAAACTGTTTTCAGTTGAAGGAAATGTCCCTGGGGAGAATTTTCCGTATAAACATCGTAAAGATAGGTAAGCGTGACGCTGAGCCATGAAAAACGATAATAGAAATCAGCGCCGACGGAAACGTTTTCTCTGCCGCTGTTTTTCACCTTGATGCCGTTTTGTTCCTTGTCCCCGCTGATCATCCAGTTGAACGAAGGGCCGAGTTTGAATTTTTCTGTCACCTTGTAACCCAGAAGAAGCTGCAGATAAAACTCATCCCCCGGCAGAACATTGGTCTTTTCGTTTTTCAGCCGGAAATGATATTTTGCGGAGGCGTCAATGCTGAAATCTCCCAGGGTTTTATGAAGAAAAAACATCGGCTTGATGTCGTACTGGTTGGAGCCGATGTTCGCTGATTTTGAAGCATGGTATTCCCCTGTGGGAAATTTCACAAAAAGCATCGGCAGAATATCAACCTGCTTGACAGGGAGGAAATAACCCGCCCCCAGATTGATATCGCCGAGACCGGACGAGTCCTGATCCAGGGATTTAATCTCCATATAGCCGAACGGAACAAGCGCGGTTGCCACGAAGTCAGGAGAATAATAGCACAGACGCAGCATTTCCTGCGCGCTGAACAGGCCGAAATCCTTTCGGCTGACATTCCCGTTTTTATTCGTTATCTCATCCGCTGTGTACAAAGATGTATAGGTCAGAAAATAAGTTCCCTGCTTCGCCCGCGATCCGTCGTAGAAGTTTACGGCAAAAGCAAAATCCGGCTCTATAAATAGAAGACAAAAAAGAATGAATATTACACGATACAATGGATTTGATCG